>NZ_BCAZ01000014.1:0-111596 GCF_001320205.1 Pseudomonas sp. NBRC 111123 | reverse complement strand
CGCCCTGGTTGGCCCGCATCACCGCCCTGCCCGCTTCGCCCATGCGCTGCGCATCCTGAGGCAGTTCGATCAAGCGCCGCACCGCTTCGGCCAGCCCGTCGGCATCATCAACCTGCTGCAACGCCCCCGCCTCGCGCAACATGGCGCTGATTTCGAGGAAATTGAACACATGTGGCCCCATGAGCACCGGCAATGCCAGTGCCGCTGGCTCCAATGGGTTATGGCCCCCCGTGGCCACCAGGCTGCCGCCGACAAAGGCGATATCGGCCAAGGCGTAGAGGAAAAGCAGCTCGCCCATGGTGTCGCCGAGCAATACGCGGGTCTGAGCTTCGACCGCAGTTCCAACAGAGCGGCGCACAGTGGTGAACTGGGCGGCACACAACGCATGTACCGCATCGAAGCGCTCAGGGTGGCGCGGCACCAAAAGCAATAGCGCATCACCATGTACCTGCAGCAGCTTCTGATGCGCCTGCAGGATCAGAGCGTCCTCACCTTCGTGGGTACTGGCGGCGATCCACACCGGGCGCTGCCCTGCGCCCCATTGTTCGCGCAACGCCTTGGCACGCGGCAACAGTTGATCGTCAATTTTCAGGTCGAACTTGATCGAGCCGGTTACCTGCACGCATTCAGCCCGTGCCCCCAGAACACGAAAACGTTGCGCCTCGGTTTCGGTCTGAACCGCAATCAGGCTCATCTCGGCGAGCATTGGGCGGGTCAGGTTGGCGAAACGCGCATAACCACGGGCCGAGCGCTCGGACAACCGGGCGTTGGCCAGGGCTACCGGAATGCCGCGTTTGGCACACTGGTGAATGTGATTGGGCCACAGCTCGGTTTCCATGATGATGCCCAGCCTGGGCTTCACATGATCGAGAAAACGCCCGGCCGCCCACGGCAGGTCGTAGGGCAGGTAGCAATGCTGGACGCGCGGTTCATTGGCGAACATCGCGCGAATGCGCTCGGAGCCGGTCGGGGTCATGCAGGTAAGCGTGATCGGCAAGTCCGGGTAGGCCTTGAGCAGCTCACGTACCATCGGTGCGGCGGCAATGCTTTCGCCGACCGACACCGCATGCACCCAGATCCCTCCTTGGCGCATGGCCGGCAGGTTGCGGGCAAAGCGCTCACCGATGCGCTGGCCGTAGGCCGGCGCCTTGCGCGCGCGCAGGTACAGGCGCAGCGCAACCAGCGGCAGGCCCAGGTGAAACAGCAAGGTATAGAGAGTTCTGTTCATGGCGGCGGAGTTTACCCGATCGCGCGCAGGTGCACCGCAAAGCGCTCGGCCAACCATTGCGCGGCCGGGCCCAGCGGTTCATCGCGGCGCCAGGCCAGTTCCGCCACCAGCGCTGGCGGGCGCCATTCGCTGTCGAGTTCGACCATGTGCGCCTGGTAGGTTGGATACTGCACCACATGCCGCGGCAACCAGGCCCAACCCAGCCCACGCATCAGCAATTCGGCCATGGCATAGAAGCTGTCGGCGCGCCACACGTGCGGGCTGATCGCCTCCCCGCCGGGATAACCACTTTGCTGCGGGGTGATCAGCAATTGCCGGTGCCGAGCCAGTTGCTGGCGGGTAACCCGGCCCTCGCGCGCCAGCGGGTGGCCGGCCGCGCACACCGTGACCATTTCCACACTGCCCAGGGCTCGCCGCTCAAGCGCTGCCGGGATGCGCTCGTGATGGAAGAACAGCCCCAGGTCGGCACGCCGCTCGGCCAGCTTGCGCGCCACGTCGCCTTGGGCGCCGCTGGCCAGTTGCACCTCCAGATAGGGATACCGGCTGGCCAGTTCGTCGAGGCTGTCGATCACCGGCTGATAAGGCATGGCCTCATCCTGGGCGACCCTGAGCAGTGCTTCCTGGCCACGCATCAGCGCCAGCGCGCGTCCATCCAGGCGCTCGCACTGACGCAACAGTTCACGGGCATCCTCGAGCAACGCTGTACCGTTTTCGGTCAGTTTCGGCTGCCGCCCGCTACTGCGCTCGAACAGCGTGACACCCAGGTCGGCCTCAAGCAGCGCGATGGCATTGCTGATGGCCGACTGCGCCTTGCGCTGTTCGCGGGCCACCGCGGAAAACGAGCGCAATTCGGCAACACGCAGGAAGGTGCGCAGCTGTTCAAGGTTCCATTGCTCGGCCATAAACCTATCTCCAATTCGGATAGGTAATGACTTTACCGCATCTGGGCAACCGCTAGAATGCCGAGCCAGTTACCGGAGGATCCTGCCATGAACGCCTATACCTATCTCGCCATCGCCATCTGCGCCGAAGTCATCGCCACTGCTTCCATGAAGGCGGTCAAGGGGCTGAGCACGCCGTTGCCGTTGCTGCTGATGGTGGTCGGCTATGGGATCGCGTTCTGGATGCTGACCTTGGTGGTGCGCAGCATTCCGGTGGGCATCGCCTATGCGCTCTGGTCCGGGCTGGGCATCGTGCTGATCAGCCTGGCTGCGCTGGTGGTCTATGGGCAGAAGCTGGATGTGCCGGCAATGCTGGGCATGGCCATGATCGTCGGCGGCGTGGTGGTGATTCAACTGTTCTCCAAGACTGCCGGGCACTGAGGCAGGCTGTATACTTGCCAGCTGTCCCAGTCTTCGAGGTACCGCCATGCCATCCGCCATTTCCACTGACGTGCTGATCGTCGGCGCCGGGGTCGCAGGCCTCTGGCTCAATGCCCGCCTGCGTCGCCTGGGTTACTCGACAGTGCTGGTGGAGCGCGCCAGTCTTGGTGGCGAGCAGACCATCAAGTCCCAGGGCATCATTCACGGCGGTACCAAGTATGCCTTGCACGGCGCACTGACCGGCGCCTCGGAAGCCATCGCCGACATGCCGCGGCGCTGGCGCGAAGCGATCAGTGGCAGCGGCGAGCTGGACCTGACCCGCACCCGCCTGCTTTCGGATGCCCATTACCTGTGGTCGCCAGGCACCCTGGCCGGCAACCTGACCAGCTTCTTCGCCAGCAAGGCCGTGCGTGGCCGGGTCGATCAGGTAAAAGGCGAGCAATTGCCGCCGGCCCTGCAGGACCGCGCCTTCAAAGGCAAGGTCTACCGCTTGGCAGAGCTGGTGATCGATGTGCCCAGCCTGCTCGCCAACCTGGCCGAACTGGCCGGTGACAGCCTGCTCGCAGGCGAACATATCGAACCGTTGCGCGAGGGCGACGAACTGGTCGGCCTGCGCGTCGACGCCCGCGAAATCCGCGCCCAGCGCATCGTGCTCAGCGCCGGTGCTGGCACCGCAGAGCTGCTGCATGCCCTGGGCCTGCAGCAACCTGCCATGCAGACCCGGCCATTGCACATGGTCCTGGCCAAGGGGCCAAACCTCAAGCCGCTGTATGCCCACTGCCTGGGCGGTGGACCAAAACCGCGTGTGACCGTCACCACCCACCCTGCCGCAGATGGCCAGTGGGTCTGGTACCTTGGCGGCGATATCGCCGAGGCCGACGGCGTAGCCCGCGAACCCGCCGCGCAGATTGCCGCCGCGCAAAAAGAAATCGCCAGCCTGCTGCCCTGGGTCGATCAAAGCCAGGTGCGCTGGGCGACCCTGCGCGTCGATCGCGCCGAGCCCGCGCAGTCCGGCCTGGTCCGCCCCGACAACGCCTTCCTCGCCGAGCAGCAGCGCCTGCTGGTGGGCTGGCCGACCAAACTCGCATTGGCACCGGACTTCAGTGACCGCGTACTGGCCAGCCTCGAGCGCGATGGTGTGCGCCCGGCGGCACAGGCCGACCTCGCCGGCTTGCCGCGCCCTGCCCTGGGTGTACCCGCCTGGGAGCAACTGCTGCCATGACCTTGCCAACCTTGCATGGCTTGCACCGCCCCCTGGGCAGCACCGGTTTCAAGGTTTCGCCGCTGGGTCTGGGCACGGTCAAGCTGGGCCGCGACCAAGGCGTCAAATACCCCAATGGCTTTACCATTCCCGGTGATGACGAAGCCCGCCTGCTGCTGGCCCAGGCCCGCGAACTGGGTATCAACCTGATCGATACCGCCCCGGCCTATGGGCGCAGTGAAGAGCGCCTTGGGCCGCTGCTGCGCGGCCAGCGTGATGAGTGGGTGATTATCAGCAAGGTGGGTGAAGAGTTCGAAGACGGCCAGTCCAGCTTCAACTTCAGCGCCGCCCACACCCGCCGCTCGGTGGAGCGCAGCCTGCGCCGCCTGGAAACCGACCGCATCGAGCTGGTGCTGGTGCACTCCGATGGCAATGACTTGGAAATCCTCGAGCAGCAGGAGGTCTACCAGACCCTCGCCGAACTCAAGCAGGAAGGCAAGATTCTCGGTTATGGGCTTTCCGGCAAGACCGTCGCCGGTGGCCTGAAGGCGCTGGAACAAGGCGATTGCGCCATGGTCACCTACAACCTCAACGAGCAGGCAGAACGCCCGGTGCTGGACTACGCTGCCGAACACGGCAAGGCCATTCTGGTGAAGAAGGCGTTGGCCAGCGGGCATATCTGCCTTGCCCCTGGGGTCGACCCGGTGCAGGCAAGCTTCGAGCTACTGTTCGCCCACCCGGGCGTGAGCAGTGCTATCGTCGGCACCATCAATGCGTTGCATCTGGCCCACAATGTGGCCACCGTCGCCCGCATCCTGGGCCGGCATTGAGTTGCCACCCAGCCAAGCTGGGCCTGGAGACTGACCCGACGCAAGGAGGAGCCTCGTGGCGCGTACGCTGATCCGCAAGAACCCGAGCAACTTCAAGACACTGCCGCTGCATGTCGAAGCCACCCCCGAAGGCCTGGTTTACCAGAGCATCGGCATGCCCCTGAACTTCGCCCAAACCCAGCAGCGACGGCGCGCCATCCAGCTTGCCGACCAGCAGCGTTTCGTGGTCGAACTGGCCAACCTGGGTGTTTCGGTGCGCCTGACCCTGCATTGGCAGCACCGTGATTACTGGGTGCTGGTGAGGCAACGTCGCCAGGATCGCGGTGACGTGGTACTGAAGCTGATTTCCGGGTATGTCCCCGCCCAGGAACTCAACCTGCCGCTGCACACCGCCGTCCAGGAAGTAGCTGAAGAATGCTTGCTGGAGACCCCGGAAGGCTGGTTGAGCGGGCGCTTCAACGATACCTGGCTGCCAGCACCCTATGCTGCCGCACTGCATTACCGCGAAGCCTTGCCCTTCGTGCTGACGCCCGAGTCGGGGGCTGCCCGCCCGGTGCACTGCGGCAATCTGATGTTGCTGGAACGGCCACGGGCCTATGTGCACTTGCCGACCGCTTCGCTGCAGTTGATCTACGACATGCGCCTGCAGGTACCCAGGGAAGCCAAGAAACTCAGCCTGTTCCACGTCGATGAGCGGCTGGAAGGCGACCAGCTGGTAGCGCGGCTCAACCGCAAGCGGCCGGATCTGTACCTGATGCCGGTACAGGATGGGCAGCCTTTGGCCGAGCTGTACACGCTGAAAAAAGATGAGCTGGTGCCGGCGAGCACCCGCGGGCTGTACCTGGCCG
Source organism: Pseudomonas sp. NBRC 111123 (assembly GCF_001320205.1). NCBI lineage: Bacteria > Pseudomonadati > Pseudomonadota > Gammaproteobacteria > Pseudomonadales > Pseudomonadaceae > Pseudomonas > Pseudomonas sp. NBRC 111123. The sequence continues at coordinate 106,167 of NZ_BCAZ01000014.1, read as the reverse complement.
AGAGCTTTGCCAGGCAGGAAGGCTGGGTGGTGGCCGATGAGCGGATTCGCTGGAAGGACTGGGTCAAGCAGCAGGGGCTGGTGGAGCGCAAGGTGGCGCCGGCTTCGCATCTGCAGCGCTTTGGTGACAAAGCTCGCGCACTGCTGGAGCGCGCCCGCACTTCACTTCACAAGTAACAAGCTGGGGCCGCTTTGCGGCCCAGCAATAGATCAGTTCTTGCGGATCTTCTCGACGATGGCCGTGGTCGAGCTGTTCTCGACCAGCCCCAGTACCTTCACGGTTCCGCCATAGGCCTTGACGATATCGGCACCCACCACCTGGTCGATGCCGTAGTCGCCACCCTTGACCAGCACATCCGGCTTGACCTGGCTCAGCAGGTTCTCCGGTGTGCCTTCAGGGAAGCTGATCACCCAGTCCACCGCCCCGAGGCCGGCCAGCACAGCCATGCGCCGATCAACGCTGTTGATCGGACGGCCCGGCCCTTTCAGGCGGCTGACCGACGCATCGTCGTTGACCGCGACGATCAGCCGATCACCCTGCGCCCGCGCCTGCTCCAGATAGGTGACATGCCCGGCGTGCAGAATATCGAAACAGCCGTTGGTGAAGACGATCTTCTCGTTGTGCGCCCGCGCATCGTCGATGGCCAACAGCAGTTGCTCCAGGCCCAGCACACCGCGCTCGGAGCCTTCCTCACGCTGGATCGCCCGGCGCAGCTCCGGGGCGCTGATTGCCGCAGTACCCAGCTTGCCAACCACGATGCCTGCGGCCAGGTTGGCCAGGGCCACGGCGTGCGGCAGGTCTTCGCCTGCAGCAATGGCAGCCGCCAGGGTAGAGATCACGGTATCGCCGGCACCGGTCACATCGAACACTTCGCGCGCCCGGGCTGGCAGGTGCAGCGCAGGCTGGCCGGTGCGCAGCAGGGTCATGCCGTGCTCGCCACGGGTCACCAGCAGCGCCCCAAGGTCCAGGTCCTGCAGCAATTGCAGGCCTTTTGCGACCAGCTCGGCCTCATCGGCGCAACGGCCGACGATGGTCTCGAACTCGCTGAGGTTCGGAGTGATCAGGCTGGCGCCACGGTAGATGGAAAAATCCTTGCCCTTGGGGTCGGCCAGCACCGGGATGCCCTTGGCACGTGCGGCCTGGATCAGGCTCTGGTGGTTCTTCAGCGCGCCCTTGCCATAGTCGGACAGGACCAGGACCTTGACGCCCTCGAGCAACGTGTCGACTTCAGCACCCAGCGACAGCGGGTCGGTGGCGAACGGCTCTTCGAAGTCGATGCGCAGCAATTGCTGGTGACGGCTCATGACCCGCAGCTTGACGATGGTCGGCTGGTGGGCGATGCGCTGGAACACCGAACGCACACCAGCGGCCTGCAGGCTATTGGCGAGGCTGTCGGCAGCTTCGTCCTGGCCGGTGACACCGATCAGCGCGGCTGGCGCGCCGAGGGCGGCGATATTCAAGGCAACGTTGGCCGCGCCGCCGGGGCGATCCTCGATCTGATCGACCTTGACCACCGGTACTGGCGCTTCAGGCGAGATACGCGAAGTACCGCCATGCCAGTAGCGGTCGAGCATGACATCGCCGACCACCAGTACCGGGGCTTGATCGAAACGCGGCATGGACAACTTCATGGGCAACCCATATGAAAATAATGAACAGGGGCAGGATATTAGCACAGGGTAGGCGACGGCTTTACGGCCAGATACACCCTGGAACATTCCCGTGAAAACCGGGGCCGATACGGCCCCGATCAAGGCGGGTCAGGTGATATCGGCCTTGGCCGGCTCATCCAGGCCCATGGCATGCAGCCGGGCATAATGGCCATTGGCTGCGAGCAGTTCGGCATGGGTGCCGCGCTCGACCAGACGGCCCTGGTCCATCACCAGGATCTGGTCGGCCTTCTCGATGGTCGACAGACGGTGCGCGATCACCAGCGTGGTACGGCCCTGCATGACATGATCCAGGGCCGCCTGGATATGCCGCTCGGACTCGGTATCCAGCGCCGAAGTCGCTTCGTCAAGGATCAGCAGCGGTGCATTCTTCAGCAGTGCCCGGGCAATTGCCAGGCGCTGGCGCTGGCCACCTGAGAGCAGCACGCCGTTTTCACCGACTTCGGTGTCGAAGCCTTTTGGCAGGCGGTCGACAAACTCCTTGGCGTAGGCGTCTGCGGCTGCCGCTTCGATATCGGCACGCGGGGCGCCTGCCAGGTCGCCATAGGCAATGTTGTTGGCCACGGTATCGTTGAACAGGGTGACGTGCTGGGTCACCTGGGAAACATGGCGGCGCAGGTTGCGCAGGCGATAGTTCTCGATCTCCACGCCATCGAGCAGGATCTCCCCCTGATCGTGATGGTAGAAGCGCGGGATCAAGGCCGCCAGGGTCGACTTGCCGCTGCCCGAGCGCCCGACCAGGGCGATCATCTGCCCAGGCTCGGCGACAAAGCTGATATCGCTCAGCACTTCGCGCTCGGTGCCAGGGTAAGTGAAGCTCAGGTTACGCACTTCGAGGCGGCCTGCCACACGGTCCTTCTCGACGGTACCGGTGTCGACCTCAGGCTGCTCGTCCAGTTGCTCGAAAATGCTTTCGGCACCGGCCAGGCCTTTCTGGATGGTCGAACTGACTTCCGACAGCTGGCGGATCGGCTTGGGCAGCAGGCCTGCCGCCGTGATGTAGGCCACCAGGTCACCGGCAGTGGAATCACCCCGCAGGAACAGTACCAGGAACATCAGCGCCGCCATGGCGGTGTAGATCACCAATTGCAGCAGCGGCGTGTACAGCGAGCCGGTCTTGGTCATGTGCAGCTGCTTGTCGGTGTTGCTCTGGCTGGCGTTGCCAAAGCGCTGCTGTTCGTAAGCCTCACCGCCAAAGCTGCGGACCACGCGGTAACCCTGGATGGTCTCGGACGCGACGTGCGTCACATCGCCCATGGCGGACTGGATTTTCTTGCTCTGCTTGCGGAATTTCTTGCTGGCAACGCTGACCATCACTGCGATCACCGGCAGGATGGCGACCATCACCAGGGTCAGGTGCCAGTTCATCCACAGCAGGTAACCGAACAGGAACACTACCGTCAGGCCTTCACGGATAACGACCTTGATCGCATCGGTAGCGGCACCGGTGACCATGGTCACGTTGAAGGTAATCCGCGAAATCAGGTGGCCCGAGTTGTGGTTGTCGAAGTAGCGATTGGGCAGCACCAGCAGCTTGTTGAACAGTTCCACGCGCAGGTCATGCACCAGGCACAGGGAAACCTTGGCCAGGAAATAGTTGCCCAGGAACGAGCCCAGCCCCTGCCATGCCGCGATCAGGATGATCAGCAGCGGCACCGCCTGCAGCAACTGCAGGTCGCGCAGGTAAGGGACGTTGGGAAACAGGACCGCTTCCGGGTTGCTCAGCCCATCGACAAAATATTTGAGAATCCCGGCCAGCATGGGCTGAGTCGAAGCAAAGATCACAAAACCGACAATGCTCAGCAGGAAAATGCCGACATAGGGTTTCACGTAGCTCAGCAGCCGGAAGTAGATCCTCAGGCTGGAGGTGTGCTCCGCCGGTAGCGGTGTTTCGGCCATCATCGAGCTCGCTGTTCAGGTTGAACCGGAAATTTTACCACAGGCGTCATTTTCGGCACGCATCCATGGCAACAACATGACCAGCCCGACTGGCAGCCAGCTGACGAACCACTCAGCCCGTGGCGTCGCGGTGAGGCTGGCAGCGTCGAACTGCATGGCCATGGTCGAGTACACCCAGAGGCAAAGCAGGATCTTGCCAAAGGCAGTGTGGCGAGCACGAATAATCTCCGCCAAGGTGAACAACCACACAGCTATCCACAGCAGCATCCCAGGCAACCCGAGCTCAACTGCAACATGGGTAAACATGTTGTGGGTGTGATCGAACTGCATACCTGCAACCTCAACCCTGTAGTAGGCCCCCAGCCCCAGCCCGCCCCATGGGTGCTCACTGATCATGTGCAGTGCCGAGCGGAAAATTTCAGGGCGGAAGGACGAGCCGCGCAGGGCGATCAGTTCATATACGGCGCAAAACGCCAGCCCTGTGGCCGCCACGGCGAGCAGCGCGATGAGCTGACTGTACCTGTTACGGAACCACAGAGGTGCCAGTATCACGGGAATGACCAGTGCCAGCATCGCGCCACGGCTCTGGCTCAAGGCGACAAATGCACCCAGGCAGGCCAGTGCCAACAGCCAGCCCAGGCGCAAGGCGCACTGTCGCGGCCGATCGTAAAGCAGCAGCAACGCAGCTATTCCAACCACATAGGCACCAAGGATCGGGTGTGAAATCTCGCCAATACCTTCCAAGCGCGTAATCAGCGGCATGGCCTGGATGCCATAGAACCTGACAATCGATATCAGCGCGGCAATCGCGAGCAATACAGACCCTATGCGCAGCAACTGACGAATACGGGCCGTCCCCATTTGCCCTATCATTGGGAACGCCAGCAAGAACACCAGAATGTAAACCAGCCGTTTGCCCTCACGCCCGGATTCTTCATTAGTTGACCAGACCAGGCTCAGCGCCCCCCAAGCCAATAGCAACGCCAGCGCCCCCCAAAGCGCAGGCTGTTGCCGCCAGGCATCAGTCAGAATTCGTCTCGCCGACCATGCAATTACCAGAGTAGGCAACCACATGAACACGATCATGCCTTGCTGGTACAGCTTATTGCTGGGAGCCAAGGCAATGGCTGCCAGGAACCAGACAAAACCAATAGCTAGCCAGCCCTTGGCCCAGCTCTTCTGATACAACATCCAAACTCCCCAGTAACGCGAAATGACACCAGACATGGTGCAACAGCTTTATTTTCGGCATTATTGTCAGCCATTTTTGCTTGCAGACGACAAGGCCCTATACATGCAGTGCTCCCGCCTCTCCCAGGTCGACTTCGATCAGCTGACACTTGGAGCCCAGGTGCTAGAGGCAGATAGCCATGGCGCCAAAGTTTACCTGCTCGCAGATGGGAATTTCCTCAAGATATTCCGTAGGAAGCGCCTGATTTCATCTGCGCTGCTCCGACCTTACTCGCAGCGCTTCGTCGACAACGCCGCTCGCCTGAAGCAACTCGGCATCCCTACACTCGAAGTGATCAGCCAGCACAAACTGGATTTGCCCGGCAGAACAGCAGTGCTGTATCGCCCACTGCCGGGACGTACATTGCTGCAGTTATCGCGTGATGCCGGGTTCAGCTGGCATGCCTGGCTGCCCCGGCTTATCGAATTGATCCGTCAATTGCACCGCAGTGGCGTGTACTTCCGGTCGCTGCACCTGGGCAATGTAGTGGTAACACCTGACCAGCGCCTCGGCCTGATCGATGTAGCAGACATGCGTTTTCTGCGCCCGCCATTATCTGCACGGATGATCAGGCGCAATGTGCAACATATGGTGCGATACATCGAGCGAGAGAACCTGGGTGACCGGTTCCCCATCGCCGACTTCCAGGCGGCCCTCCTGGCTCGCTGACTTCACCCACGCAGCAGTTTCTGTGCCCCATCGCAGAACGCCTGCCATGCTGCCTCGGGCGCGAGCGCCTCGCGCTGACGAACGGCCAAGGCCTTTGCGCTAGGTGCATCGCAGCGCTCGATTGCCTTGGCCCAGGCTTCGACATTGCCAACCGGCAGGTAACAACCCTCTTGCTGCAACTGCTCACGAAACACTGGCAACTCGCTGCAAACCACCGGCAGATCCGCCATCACGGCTTCTTGTACCACCAGGCCCAGGCCTTCGGCACGCGACGGCACCAGCAGCCAGTCAAACGCCCGGTAGAGTCGCTGCAAATCGTTGTGGTGCCCGCATAGAAGCACGCGCCCCGTAAGCCCCAGTTCATCAACTTGCGCCTCCAAGCTGGCGCGCAGAGGGCCGTCACCGACAATCACCAGGCGCATGTCCGGCTTGCTGGCTGCACCCTTGGCGAATGCCTTGATAAGCGTTTCAAAGCCTTTGCTTTCCACCAGCCGCCCCACTGCTCCAAGCACCTGACCAGAGGTTTGGGGCAGCGCCAGCATCTGACGAGCCTGCTCGCAACTGAGCAACTTCCTGGCGAAAGCCTGCGGGTCGAATGCCATGCGCAGCGTCTGCACGGGACGACCGATGTCCCGCTCAAGCGACCGCGCCAAAGTCTGCGAGACCGCTGCGATACTCAGTCGGTCTGCAGGCAGCTCGTTCAACAAAAGCACATCATTGGCATTCAGCCGGGTCATGCCATGGAACAGCACCTTGGCCTGCAGCTGCGGGATGCGCTGCAGCACTGGCAGCACCAAGCGTGCGACCCCGACGCCGTCGAGCAAGATCACATCAGCTTGGGCCTCTCTCAGGGCCCTGTACAGACGCATGCGCTGCCAGGGCAGCAACAGGCGCCAAAAGCTCTTGCCCTTAAGTACACGCTGCGGCATGTGCCACACGCGGGCGGGGCTGCGGCCATGGCACAGCTCACCACCGAGCATTAACCAATCACTGATACGGGCGTCAGCTCCCGCATGCGACAGCACCTGTTGGTGAACCTTGTGAATGGACATGTACGGCGAACCGCCTGCCCACATCATGTTGACAATATTCATGGGGGATAGAGCCCCTCTCCCGTGCGAGCCAGGTGGGACTGCAACTTCAATCAACAAGAAATGAAATTTCCATATGGGTAATGGCGCCATCAACCAGCGTCAATGCCAGTCTTACCCTCCACGCAACGTCGGGCAAGCGCCTTTTTCCAGCATAGGCTGGAAATGTTAGACAGATTTGGCACTCTCTTGGACACCCCTGAAATCACGGGTTAGTGCCCAGAATAGCCATGGTTTGAAGCCGTGATCGGCCACGCTTGCGATCAGAAGCCCAGCTTCAGCCGCAAACGTTGCCAACCGGACAACGGCGGGTGGGGCCTGAGCGCCGGGCGCATGTGCTCCACGATGCTCTGCCCGACGGCTGCAAAACTGAAACGCGAAACGGCCAGTTCGCGCCCATTGCTGGCAATCTGCCTAGCCAGTTCGGGATTTTCACGCAAGATACGCAACTTGGCCTGCAGCGTCGGGATGTCGCCATAAAACACGACGTTGTGCATGTCCTGCAGACCCAGCGCGCGGTTCTCTGCTTCGCCCTGGTCGTACGCCAGCAGCACGCAGCCACAGGCCATGGCCTCGAAATTCTTGATCATGTACTCGCCCATACCAACGTCGGCGCTGACAAAGAACTGAATACGGTTGAGTGTGTTGCAGTAGTCCTCACCCGACTTGGTGCGGGTCACCACCAGGTTCTCTACCCGCCCCAGCTCATCCAGCAGCGCCTTGCGCCCGCTGTAGGCGACACTGTTGGTGCTGCCGACGAATGCCAGCTCAATGTCACGCTCACGGCCTTGATCGGCCAGCAGTTGCTCGTCGTAGCCCTTGGGCACGAACACCGCGTCAAAACCTTCCTGGCGCAGGCGCTCGCTGACCATGTAGCCCGAACTGATCACACGTGCCCATGGCAGCTTGCGGTAATGCGCGCTGAACTTGCCGGTGTATTTGCAAGGGATGTAATTCTGGTAGGCGTCGTGCTCCAGAATGACCAGGTTTGGCACCGTACGAATGAAGGCGACCTGACGGATTTCTTGCTTGAAGCGCAGGAAAAAGACAATGCGGTCATAACGTTCGACCTGCACTTCCCGTTTGAAATAACGGCGCAGGTTGCGCTGGTCTTCGCTGGTCAACCAGCGCAGGTCGCATTCACAGTTGGCCGCGACACCATCGTACAGGCGATCGAGGATCGCACGCTGTTCCTTCTGTACTAGAAATAGGACTTTCATTGCTTTCCTTGGGCGCTCTGCGCCATCCCGGTCAGGTTTACAGCTCACGCCGCCAGAACAATTCGTGCCGGCGCACGGCCTTGCGGAAGAACTCGTTCTCTCCGTAAGGCGACGCTCGGCGCCCTGCCAGCCAGCGCTGCAACAACCGGCGCAGGCGACGCTTGAACGGCGCCCGGGGCTGGAGGTCGTGCATCATGCCCAAGGCCATGGCCTTGTCACGCTGGGTAGCTACATCCAACAGCAACACGCACGGCGCCCAGGCCTGCTCGGCGCTCAGTTGCGGCGGCAAGGCCACGCCATCGCCGCTGTCGCCCATTGGCCAGCGGTCGTTGTCATGCAGGTGGTTGGCGTAACACAGCAGCGTCTGCGGCTGACAGGCCAGGCCTTGCAAGGCCTCCATGACTGCTGCCTGGGCACAGACATGATCAGGATGCGGATCGAGCTGCGGATGCGGCATGACCAGCACTTCAGGCTTGGCCATTTCCAGCAGGGCCCGCAGATCAGCCAGCAGGTTGTGCCAGGTTGGCTTACCGTCGCGGTCGGCCGGCAGCGGGAACGGGTTGAACTGGCGGAACGGGCGAATATCGACCATGTCCGCTTCGCGGGACGCGGCAGGCTGATCAGGGGCCGCCTGCATGGCGGGCAGCTGCAGGCAGAAATACCCTAACTGCACGCAGCGGGACTCTGGCACGCCAGCCCAACGCGGTACGGCGATACTGTCCCAAGCGCGCAGGCGACCCTTCAAGCGGGCAGCCTCCGGCTTGCCAAGGCCCATCTGCTGATAGTGTTCGGCCTCGATCTCACCCGCAGTCAGGGTCACGACCCAGGTCTCGTCCGCCTGGCTGTACAAGCCATAAGCAGCCAGCTCGGCATCATCGGCATGCGGCGCGATGACCATCACGCGGCGACGCTGCAGCTCGACGCTGGGGGTTATCCACAGCCGTGGCTCACCCTGCAGCCGGCAATATCGCCCGCGCAGACGTAGCGTGCCCGCCTGCAAAGGTGCGGCCATCCCGGTGAGGTTGAGGAAGCGCAGCCCATCGACACCGCGTTCGAACGTTTGCCGATCATCAGCTTCGCCGCCGAGCAGCTCTACAAGTGGATCGAGGAAACGCCCCAGCCATCCACTTTTCACCCGCACTTCAAGGATCAGGGTCTCATCGCCCTGCAACGCGGTGTCCACCTTGAGCAGCCCATCGTGCAGCACAGCCGGCACTTCGTGGCTCAGTTCGCCGAAGCGGTAGGCGTAATCCTCGCCTGGCGCATAGAACAGGTGGTCGGCGAACCAGGCTTCGTGTGCCGCCCAGAGCAGTGGCAACAGCAACAGCGGCAGCCACCACCAGGTGAAGACGCCCAGCGCCAGCAGCACGGCCAGGCTGGCCAGCAAACCCAGGCGTTTGTTGCGCCGGTGGCGCTTGAGCAACTGCTGCTTGCGACTCACGCCTGGAATACCGGCACAGGGTTGCACCAACGGTCCTTGTACTCCCGGTCGGCACGGCCGAACGAGAAGCGCAGGGGTTTGTTACGCGCACGGGCATCTTCCCAGGCTGCCTGGGTATTGAGGAAGCTCAGCACGCTACCCGGGCTGAAGGCCTTGGTTTCCGGATCGACGCCGCCGTTGATGTATTCGACGCTGATCCACTCGGGGGCCTCGACGCGATACACCAGTTGAATGGCGATCGGCTTGTCATCGAGCATCAGCACCGAGCCGATCAGCAGTTCACGCAGCCGCTCCAGCACATCGGCCATGCGCTCGGCACCGGTGGCCGGGAAGCCCCAGCGGCGCTGGAACAGGTCGCAGTACATGGCAGCGATGTGCTGCGCGCTGAAGTCGCTGATCGGGCGCACCACGCCACCCGCTTCTTCCAGCAGGCGCAATTCGCGGCGCTGGTTGTAGCGGAACTTCTTCGACAGGTCTTCATGGGCACGGGCCATGGCCAGCTGCTCCTTCTGCACCTTCAGGCCACTGAAACGGCCCTGGCTCAGTTCGGACAGGTAGCGTGCGGCATGGCGCAACGGCGCGCCGGCATCTGCTGCCGCCGGCAGGATGATCTCGGCATTGCCAAGGTCGAACAGGGCCTTCTTGCCCGCACGCTTGAGCACGTCTTTGGACAGCGCCAGATGACGGCCCCAGGTCGCAATGGCCGCGGTCAGCTCACCTGCCTGGTACCAGCCCAGATAACGCACGGGAATCTGCGCCAGATCCGCCAGTTGCTCGACCACCAATGGGTGGGTCGCTACGCTGCCACCAAAGCGCGCCCACGCCTCTGCATAGGCTGTCGCGTCGATGACCCGCCAGCCGCGCTCGCGGATGGCTTGAACATGATTGAGCATCAAGCCTTCCCCACCAACTCACGAACTTGTGGCAACTGCCAGAACGCTTCGCGCACAGCCTGGTCGGAAAAACGCTCGTGCAGGCGCCGCAGCATATGCATGGCACAGGCTTCACGTTGCTGTGCATCCAGTGCTGCCAGGTGCCGCAGCGCCTGCGCCAGTTGCGCGGCATCGGCCAGCGGAAACAGCACGCCAACCCCTTCGACCACTTCGCGTGCACCACCACAAGCCGTGGCCAGCACCGGTACGCCGGCGACCATGGCTTCGAGCAGGACCATACCGAACGGTTCATGGTCGGAACTCAAGGCAAAAACATCGAAGGCCCGGAAATAGCGACGGGCGCCCGCCACCTGGCCGAGAAAGTCCACCTGCCCGGCAATGCCAAGCTCGGCAGCCAGCGCCTTGAGCTCGGCCTCCAGGCGGCCCTTGCCAAGGATGGCCAGGCGTGCGCCAGCAGGCAGGCCAGGCAGTGCCTCGGCAAAGCCACGCAGCAAGGTCGCCTGATCCTTATCAGGGTGCAGGCGACCGACATTGCCGACCACCCATGCCTGGGCATCCAGGCCCAACGCCGCACGGGCCTCGGCACGGGGTACCAGGGCAGCTTGCAGGGCGTCGATATCGATACGGTTGTACAGCGTCTGGATTCGTTCGGCAGGCCACTGCGGCAGGCACCGGCGCATGTCGTCACGCACCGCATCCGACACGCCCAGCAGGCTCAGGCGCTTGCTGAACAGGTTGGCGAAAATCCGCCGGCCCTTGCGCTCGTAGTCGCCGAACGCATGGTGCACACCGATCACCGGCAAGCCTGTACCCAGCAGCGCGACATAGATCGGCTTGAAGCGGTGAGCAATGCAGAAGCTGAAATTGCGCTCGGCCGCGATGCGCCGCAGGGCACGAATTGCACCGAGTTTCAGACCACGCACGGCCTTGGAGCTGAATTCGAGAAACAGCACCTCGTCCGACGCACAACCGGCCGCAACCTGCGGGTCGGCGGCGCCAGTGAGGAACACAGTGGTGACCTTGTAGCCGCTGCCCTGGAACAGGCTGGCGTACTGACGGGCGCAGTCGAGGAACGGCCCGTCATAGCCATGGCAGAACTGCAGGATCCGCGCTTCAGAGCGGCTGGTCATAGGCGGCTGCGCCGTCCTTCACGACCAGGATATCTTCCATGATCAGGTACTGCAGGTCCGAACCGAAGAACATGTTCAGCGCATCGGTCGGCGAGCAGATCATCGGCTCGCCACGGCGGTTCAGCGAGGTGTTCAGCGACACACCGTTGCCAGTCAGGTCTTCCAGCGCCTTCATCATGTCGTAGTAACGCGGGTTGTACTCGCGCTTGAGCACCTGGGCTCGCGAAGTACCGTCCTCGTGGACCACTTCCGGCACACGGGTCTTCCACTCTTCAGCCACTTCGAAGGTGAAGGTCATGAACGGCGCCGGGTGGTCGACCTTGATCATCTGCGGGGCGACGGTGTCGAGCATCGACGGGCAGAAAGGTCTCCAACGCTCGCGGAACTTGATCTGGTGGTTGATGCGGTCAGCCACACCTTCGACGCTCGGGCAGCCGATGATCGAACGGCCACCCAGCGCGCGCGGGCCGAACTCCATGCGGCCCTGGAACCAGGCCACCGGGTTGCCATCGACCATGATCTGGGCGATCTGCTGTGGCATGTTGTCGAGCTTGCGCCATTTCGGCTGGTCCGGGTGACGGGCACAGGCGGCGATCACGTCTTCATTGGAGTACGAAGGGCCGAGGTAGACGTGCTCCATCTTCTCGACCGGTACGCCACGGGCGTGGGACACATAGGCGGCCGCACCGACTGCAGTGCCGGCGTCGCCGGAAGCCGGCTGAACGAACAGCTCTTTCACGTCCGGGCGGGCAATGATCTTCTGGTTGAGCTTGACGTTCAGCGCGCAGCCGCCAGCGAAGGCCAGCTTGCCGGTTTCACGCAGGGTATCGCCCAAGTAGTGGTCGATCATCTGCAGCGCCAGCTTCTCGAACAACGCCTGCATGCTGGCCGCGTAGTGGATGTACGGCTCGTCGGCGATGTCGCCTTCGCGCTTGGGGCCCAGCCATTCGATCAGCTTCGGCGAGAAGTAGAAGCCCTTGCCCTTCTCTTTGTAGCGGCGCAGGCCGATGACGTTGGCGTACTCGGTGTTGATCACCAGTTCGCCGTTTTCAAAGCTGGCCAGACGGGAGAAGTCGTACTTGCTGGCATCGCCGTAGGGCGCCATGCCCATGACCTTGAACTCGCCATCGAGCATTTCGAAACCGAGGAATTCGGTGATGGCGCCATACAGGCCACCCAACGAGTCCGGATCGAAGAATTCCTTGATCTTGTGGATCTTGCCGTTTTCGCCGTAGCCGAAGAAGGTGGTGGCGTACTCACCCTTGCCGTCGATGCCAAGGATCGCGGTCTTCTCTTTGAAGCCCGAGCAGTGGTAAGCGCTGGAAGCGTGTGCAAGGTGGTGTTCGACCGGCTCGATCTTGACCTTTTTCGGGTCGAAGCCCAGTTGCTCAAGGCACCAGACGATCTTCTTGCGGTAGCGCTTGTAGCGACGGTTGCCCATCAGGATTGCGTCAAGTGCGCGGTCCGGGGCATACCAATAGCGCTTGGCGTAGTGCCAGCGGGCCTTGCCGAACAGGCTGATCGGGGCGAACGGAATGGCCACCACGTCGACGTCGGACGGCTTGATGCCAGCTTGCTCCAGGCAGAATTTCGCCGACTCGTAGGGCATGCGGTTCTTCGCATGCTTGTCACGCACGAAGCGCTCTTCTTCGGCGGCGGCAATCAGTTTGCCGTCGATGTACAGGGCCGCGGAAGGGTCATGGCTAAGGGCGCCGGACAGGCCAAGAATCGTCAATGCCAAGGGATTAGCCTCTTCATTCGGTAGAGATGCGCCAGCGGCCTCATGGGCGGGTGGCGGCTAAAGGGCGAGATTATAACGCAAACATCGCAGGCTGCGCGGCCGTTGTAGGAGCGGCCTCGTGTCGCGAAAGGGCTGCAAAGCAGCCCCGGCAGTTTCTGCTGCGAAGCTGAAGATCCGGGGGCCGCTTCGCGCCCCTTTCGCGACACGAGGCCGCGCCTACAAGGGCTCGCACGGCCGGCTATTCGGCGATCAGCCAGTCCATGCGGAAGCTGCCGGCCGTCTGCGCCAGCTCCTTGGCCAGCCAGGGCAGCAGTTCGCGCAGCTCTTCTTCCAGCCCCCAAGGCGGGTTGGCGATTGCCAGGCCAGAGCCATTGAGGCCCTGCGGGCTATCCTGATGATGCACATACAGCTCGACCCGCAGCAGCTTCGGCGCGCCGGTACTGGTCAGGTCCTGATAGAAGCGGGTCAGCGAGCGTTGGTCCTTGATCGGGTACCAGATGGCTGCGACGGTCTGGCGCATGCGGCCGATCGCCTCTTTCATCGAGGTGGTGCAGCGCTTGAGCTCGTCGGCCTGCTCGAACGGCGGGTCGATCAGCATGATCGCGCGCTTTTCCTGCACGGGCAGCAAAGCCCGCGGCACATGCCAGCCTTCCCCTAGGTGCACGACCACACGCGGGTCTTTCTTCATGTTCTCTTTGAGCAGCGGCCCGTCTTCCGGGTGCTTTTCGTTGAGCAGTGCACGGTCCTGCTCGCGCATCAGGCGGCGGGCCAGCTCGGGCGAACCCGGGTAATAGCGCAGCTCACCATCGGCATTGAGGCGCTTGATGATACGCAGGTAGTCCGCGGCCATGGCCGGGATGTCATCGCGATTCCACAGGCGCGCGACACCCTCGAGGTATTCGCCGGTGCGGGTCGCCTGGTCGCCTTGCAGGTCGTACAGGCCTAGGCCGGCGTGGGTGTCGATGTAGGCGAACGGCTGCTCCTTGCGCGACATCAGGGCGATGAGGCGGGTCAGCACGATGTGTTTGAGGACGTCGGCATGGTTGCCGGCGTGGAAGGCGTGACGATAGTTCATGGCAACTCCTGCGAAGTCGGCAAGTTTACCTTGCCTTGCGGGCGGAGTCAGGTCCGGACTGCTGATCGGCGGCACCTGCTTCGCGGGTAAACCCGCCCCAGGGACTCCACGGCACTCAAGTGCTGCGCAGCCCCTGTGGGAGCGGGTTTACCCGCGAAGCAGGCGCCGCCGATTCAACGGCAATTACTTGTCGGCGTGGTACGCCGCATCAGCGGTTTCGAAGCGCTGCACCATCGCCTGCGACGGGCTGCCCAGCTTGCTCACCACGATGATGGCGATGCTCGCCAGCAGGAAGCCCGGGATGATTTCGTACAAGCCCCAGGTATCGATCTGCTTCCACAGGATCACTGTCAGCGCACCGACCACGATACCGGCCAGCGCACCATTACGGGTCATGCCCTTCCACAGTACCGAGATCAGCACCACTGGCCCGAAGGCAGCACCGAAGCCGGCCCAGGCGTAGGCCACCAGGCCCAGCACGCGGTTTTCCGGGTTGGCAGCCATGGCGATGGCGATCAGGGCGACGGCCAGCACCATCAGGCGGCCGACCCAGACCAGCTCACCCTGCGAAGCGTTCTTGCGCAGGAATGCCTTGTAGAAGTCCTCGGTCAGGGCACTGGAGCAGACCAGCAGCTGGCAGCTGAGGGTACTCATTACCGCCGCCAGGATGGCCGACAGCAGCACACCGGCGATCCATGGGTTGAACAGGATCTTGGCCAGCTCGATGAACACGCGCTCATGGTTCTCAGTGACCGGGCCCGCCAGGTCAGGGTGTGCCGAGAAGTAGGCGATACCGAAGAAGCCCACGGCGCAGGTGCCGGCCAGGCACAGGATCATCCAGGTCATGGAGATGCGACGGGCGTTGGCAATCGACTTGACCGAGTCGGCGGCCATGAAGCGCGCCAGGATGTGCGGCTGGCCGAAATAGCCCAGGCCCCAACCCATCAGCGAGATGATGCCAACGAAGGTTGCACCCTTGAGCATGTCGAAGTTGGCCGGATTCTGCGCTTCGATAGCGAGGAAGGTAGTATCGAAGCCACCGGTGGAGATCAGCACGATGACCGGCGTGAGGATCAGTGCAAAGATCATCAGCGAGGCTTGCACGGTATCGGTCCAGCTCACTGCCAGGAAACCGCCGACGAAGGTGTAGGCGATGGTTGCTGCAGCACCGGCCCACAGGGCGGTCTCGTACGGCATGCCGAAAGTGCTTTCGAACAGACGGGCACCGGCAACGATGCCAGAGGCGCAATAGATGGTGAAGAACACCAGGATGACGATCGCCGAGATGATCCGCAGCACGCCACTGCTGTCTTCGAAGCGGCTGGAGAAGTAGTCAGGCAAGGTCAGCGCATCACCATTGTGCTCGGTCTGCACGCGCAGACGGCCGGCGACGAACAACCAGTTCAGGTAAGCGCCGACGGTCAGCCCGATAGCGATCCAGGCTTCGGAGAGGCCGGAAAAGTAGATGGCGCCCGGCAGGCCCATCAGCAGCCAGCCACTCATGTCGGAAGCACCGGCAGAGAGCGCGGTGACCACGCTACCCAGGCTGCGCCCACCGAGGATGTAGTCGGAAAGATTGTTGGTGGAGCGATAGGCCGCGAAGCCGATCAGCACCATTGCCGCGATGTAGATCACGAACGTGATCGTGAGTGGATTGCCCATGCGTGTGCCCTGGCGTTTGTTTTTATCTCATGCGCAACCGCCCTCAAGACGGTTGCACCCAGGCGGCGAATGCTATGCAACAACGCAAAGTCGGTGCAACCATTTTTCATTTGCAAGTTGCACCCGGCCGTGCCGTTTCGGAAAAGTCCTCCTCCTTGCTTCTTTTTGGAGCAAAAACGACGTTATCCATAAGAAAATGCACCGTAATGGTTTCTTTTTAGCCTGCAAGAAATATCAACAGACGAGTTGCACCTTTTCCTCAAAAAAATCGGGTTGCACCTGGTTGCACCCAAAAACGGCTACAGCTAATCTTGGCGCAGCTTAAGCCACAACCGTGGCAATAATGAGGATAAGAAAATTGGCGACGACCACCCTTGGGGTCAAACTTGACGACCCGACCCGTGAGCGACTCAAAGCAGCTGCGCAGTCCATCGACCGCACGCCGCACTGGTTGATCAAGCAAGCGATCTTCAACTACCTGGAGAAGCTCGAGGGTGGCGCTACCCTGACCGAACTCAACGGTCACGCCAACAACCTGGCCGATGACGCTGGCGAAGTGCAGCCAGACCACGCCCACCAGTGCTTCCTCGAATTTGCCGAAAGCATCCTGCCGCAGTCGGTATTGCGTTCCGCAATCACTGCCGCCTACCGCCGCCCCGAGCAGGAAGTGGTACCTATGCTGCTGGAGCAGGCGCGCCTGAGCGCCCCGTTGGCCGAAGCCACCAACAAGCTGGCGGCCGGCATCGCGGAAAAGCTACGCAATCAGAAGAGCGCTGGCGGCCGCGCCGGCATCGTTCAGGGCCTCCTCCAGGAGTTTTCCCTGTCGTCCCAGGAAGGCGTTGCCCTGATGTGCCTGGCCGAAGCCCTGCTGCGCATCCCTGACAAAGGCACCCGCGACGCCCTGATCCGCGACAAGATCAGCAACGGCAACTGGCAGCCGCACCTGGGCAACAGCCCGTCGCTGTTCGTCAACGCCGCCACCTGGGGCCTGCTGCTGACCGGCAAACTGGTCTCTACCCACAACGAGGCCGGCCTCACCTCCTCGCTGACCCGCATCATCGGCAAGAGCGGCGAACCGATGATCCGCAAGGGTGTCGACATGGCCATGCGCCTGATGGGTGAGCAGTTCGTGACCGGTGAGACCATCGCCGAAGCCCTGGCCAACGCCAGCCGCTTCGAAGCCAAGGGCTTCCGCTACTCCTACGACATGCTTGGCGAAGCCGCACTGACCGAGCATGACGCACAGAAATACCTGGCGTCCTACGAGCAGGCAATCCACTCGATCGGCAAAGCATCCCATGGCCGCGGCATCTATGAAGGCCCGGGCATCTCGATCAAGCTGTCGGCCCTGCACCCACGCTACAGCCGCGCCCAGTATGAGCGCGTGATGGAAGAGCTGTACCCACGCCTGCTGTCGCTGACCCTGCTGGCCAAGCAGTACGACATCGGCCTGAACATCGACGCCGAGGAAGCCGACCGCCTGGAACTGTCCCTCGACCTGCTTGAGCGCCTGTGCTTCGAGCCAGCCCTGGCTGGCTGGAACGGTATCGGCTTCGTTATCCAGGCCTACCAGAAGCGCTGCCCTTACGTGATTGACTATGTCATCGACCTGGCCAAGCGCAGCCGCCACCGCCTGATGATCCGCCTGGTAAAAGGCGCCTACTGGGACAGCGAAATCAAGCGCGCCCAGGTCGAAGGCCTGGAAGGCTACCCGGTCTACACCCGCAAGGTGTACACCGACGTGTCCTACGTTGCCTGTGCCCGCAAGCTGCTGGCCGTGCCAGAGGCGATCTACCCGCAATTCGCCACCCACAACGCCCACACGCTGTCGGCCATCTACCACATCGCCGGCCAGAACTACTACCCGGGCCAGTACGAGTTCCAGTGCCTGCACGGCATGGGTGAACCGCTGTACGAACAGGTTGTAGGCAAGATCGCCGATGGCAAGCTGAACCGTCCATGCCGTGTGTACGCCCCTGTCGGTACCCACGAAACCCTGCTGGCCTATCTCGTCCGCCGCCTGCTGGAAAACGGTGCCAACACCTCGTTCGTCAACCGTATCGCCGACCACTCGATCTCCATCCAGGAACTGGTCGCCGACCCGGTAACCAGCATCGAACGCATGGGCGCCCAGGAAGGCAGCATCGGCCTGCCGCACCCACGCATCCCGTTGCCGCGCGACCTCTATGGCAGCGACCGCGCCAACTCGGCCGGCATCGACATGGCCAACGAACACCGCCTGGCGTCGCTGTCCTGCGCCATGCTGGCCACTGCCAACAACGACTGGAAAGCCACCCCGCTGCTGGCCTGCGCCGCCAGCGAAGTTGCTGCCGTACCGGTACTCAACCCGGCGGACCACCGCGACGTGGTCGGCCACGTGCAGGAAGCCACCGTTGCCGACGTCGACAATGCCATCCAGTGCGCGCTGAACGCCGCGCCGATCTGGCAGGCCACCCCACCGGCCGAGCGTGCTGCAATTCTCGAACGCACCGCCGACCTGATGGAAGCCGAAATCCAACCGCTGATGGGCCTGCTCATCCGCGAAGCCGGTAAAACCTTCGCCAACGCCATCGCCGAAGTGCGTGAAGCCGTGGACTTCCTGCGCTACTACGCGGTGCAGGCACGCAACGACTTCAGCAACGACGCCCACCGCCCGCTGGGCCCGGTGGTGTGCATCAGTCCGTGGAACTTCCCACTGGCGATCTTCACCGGCCAGGTGGCCGCAGCCCTGGCTGCCGGCAACCCAGTGCTGGCCAAGCCTGCCGAACAGACCCCGCTGATCGCCGCCCAGGCCGTACGCCTGCTGCTGGAGGCCGGTATCCCGGAAGGCGTGCTGCAATTGCTGCCAGGCCGCGGCGAAACCGTCGGCGCCGGCCTGGTCGGTGACGAGCGCGTCAAAGGCGTGATGTTCACCGGCTCCACTGAAGTCGCCCGCCTGCTGCAGCGCAACGTCGCTGGCCGACTGGACAACCAGGGCCGGCCGATCCCGCTGATCGCCGAAACCGGCGGCCAGAACGCGATGATCGTCGACTCCTCGGCGCTGACCGAGCAGGTGGTGATCGACGTGGTGTCCTCAGCTTTCGACAGCGCCGGCCAGCGTTGCTCGGCCCTGCGTGTACTGTGCCTGCAGGAAGACTCCGCCGATCGCGTGATCGAAATGCTCAAGGGCGCCATGGCCGAAAGCCGCCTGGGTTGCCCGGACCGCCTGGCCGTGGACATTGGCCCGGTGATCGACGCCGAAGCCAAGGCCGGTATCGAGAAGCACATCCAGGGCATGCGCGAGAAAGGCCGCGCGGTTTACCAAGTCGCAATCGCCGATGCAGCCGAGATCAAGCGTGGCACCTTCGTGATGCCAACCCTGATCGAGCTGGACAGCTTCGACGAGCTCAAGCGTGAGATTTTCGGCCCGGTGCTGCACGTGGTGCGCTACAACCGTCGCAATCTCGATCAGCTGATCGAACAGATCAACGCCTCGGGCTACGGCCTGACCCTCGGCGTGCACACCCGCATCGACGAGACCATCGCCAAGGTGGTGGAAAACGCCAACGCCGGCAACATGTACGTCAACCGCAACATCGTGGGTGCTGTGGTGGGCGTGCAGCCGTTTGGTGGTGAAGGCCTGTCTGGCACCGGCCCGAAAGCCGGCGGCCCGCTGTACCTGTACCGCCTGCTGTCGACCCGCCCGGCCGACGCGATTGGCCGCCACTTCCAGCAACAGGATGGCGAAGGCAAGCCGGACCGCACCCTGCACGATCAGTTGGTCAAACCGCTGCACGGGCTGAAGGCCTGGGCCGAGAGCAATCAGCTGGCCGACCTGGCGGCGCTGTGCGACCAGTTCGCCAGCCAATCGCAAAGCGGCATCGCCCGCCTGCTGCCAGGCCCGACCGGCGAGCGCAACAGCTACACCATCCTGCCGCGCGAGCACGTGCTGTGCCTGGCGGACAACGAAGTCGATCTGCTGGCGCAACTGGCTGCGGTACTGGCTGTCGGCAGCTCGGCGGTGTGGGCTGACAGTGAACCGGGCAAGGCACTGCGTGCCCGCCTGCCGCGTGAACTGCAGACCAAGATCAAGCTGGTGGCGGACTGGAACAAGGATGACGTGGCGTTCGACGCCGTGATCCACCATGGCGACTCGGACCAACTGCGCAGCGTGTGCCAGCAGGTGGCCAAGCGTGCCGGTGCGATCGTCGGTGTGCACGGGCTGTCCAGTGGTGATCACCAGATTGCGCTGGAGCGGCTGGTGATTGAGCGCGCGGTGAGTGTGAATACTGCGGCTGCCGGTGGTAACGCCAGCCTGATGACCATTGGCTGAGGCCATGGGTCGTTGATGAAAAGGAGAGCCTCGGCTCTCCTTTTTCATTTCACGCCGCGCTCGCGCTTTGCAGGCGCGCCCCTGCGCATGATCGAGCGACAAGCCTGCCCCGTCAGGCGTGGTTTCCAACTGCGTTGCCAAGCCAACTGAAGCGATTCTCGCCTGGCAACACACCCAAAACCACGGAGTACATGATCATGAAAAAACACTTCTACCTTTTCGCTTTCCAGTCGCCCAATACCGCCACTCGCTATGCACCTGTCACAGTAGGCCTACCCCACCCACGCGTTACAGCAAAGACCGTTGAATGGGCTAAAAAGCAAGTCAGGCCAAGCGGATACGTCACAGTACTGGTCAATGTCTCCTATTTGGGAGAGATGACCGATGAAGAGTTCAATAACGCTGAAAATTGATGCATCAGAGCATTGTCACCTCTCTGATAGAGCGGTTTGCTTAGATGCTGATGGTTGGCAGGGCCGGCGCGGTGCATAAAAAACTGACAGTCCCGTCTCTGCCCCCCCAGCACGGCATGGCAAGCACCCGCCCGCCATGCCACCTTCTACACACATATCACTCAAACCTATAAAACTGTCCCACGCTCTCACTGCGGCCCTAGACTCGCCCCAAGCCCGTTCAAGGACCGCCTCCCATGCCCGAGACCCTGCTCAGCCCCCGCAACCTCGCCTTCGAACTCTACGAAGTCCTCGAAGCCGAGGCCCTGACCCAGCGCCCGCGCTTCGCCGAACACAGCCGCGAAACCTTCGACGCGGCATTGGCCACAGCCCGCACCATCGCCGAGAAATTCTTCACCCCGCACAACCGCAAGGCCGACGAAAACGAGCCGCGATACGTAGACGGCCGCGCAGAGCTGATCCCTGAAGTGAAACCCGCCGTAGATGCCTTCCTCGAAGCCGGCTTCCTCAACGCCAACCGCGATTTCGACGTCGGCGGCATGCAATTGCCCAGCCTGGTCTCGCAGGCCTGCTTCGCCCATTTCCAGGCCGCCAACGCTGGCACCACGGCCTACCCGTTCCTGACCATGGGCGCGGCCAACCTGATCGAGAGCTTTGGCACCGACGAGCAGAAGCGCCTTTACCTGCAGCCGATGATCGACGGCCGCTACTTCGGCACCATGGCGTTGACCGAACCACACGCAGGCTCTTCGCTGGCCGATATCCGCACCCGCGCCGAACCCGCCGGCGATGGCACTTATCGCCTCAAAGGCAACAAGATATTCATCTCTGGCGGCGACCACGAGCTGTCGGAGAACATCGTGCACATGGTGCTGGCCAAGCTGCCGGACGCACCGCCTGGCGTTAAAGGTATTTCGCTGTTCATCGTGCCGAAGTATCTGGTCAACGACGACGGCAGCCGCGGCCCACGCAACGATGTGCTGCTGGCTGGACTGTTCCACAAGATGGGCTGGCGCGGTACCACCTCCACCGCACTGAACTTTGGCGACAACGGCCAGTGCGTCGGCTATCTGGTCGGCCAGCCGCATCAGGGCCTGGCGTGCATGTTCCAGATGATGAACGAGGCGCGCATCGGTGTTGGCATGGGTGCAGTGATGCTCGGTTACGCCGGTTACCTGTATTCGCTGGAATACGCTCGCCAAAGGCCACAAGGCCGCCTGGCGGACAACAAGGACCCGCAAAGCCCGGCCGTGCCGATCATCGAGCACACCGACGTAAAACGCATGCTGCTGGCACAGAAGGCCTATGTCGAAGGCGCCTTCGACCTGGGCTTGTACGCTGCGCGACTGTTCGACGACACCCATACTGCCAGCGACGAGAACGTACGCAAACAGGCTCAGGAGCTGCTCGACCTGCTGACCCCGATCGTCAAGTCCTGGCCCTCGGCCTTCTGCCTCAAGGCCAACGAACTGGCAATCCAGATTCTCGGCGGCCACGGCTACACCCGCGAGTACCCAGTGGAGCAGTACTACCGCGACAACCGCCTGAACCCTATCCACGAAGGCACCGAGGGCATCCAGTCACTTGACTTGCTGGGCCGCAAGCTGGCGCAGAACAACGGTGCAGGCCTCAAGCAACTGATCCGGCTGATCGCCGCCACTGCCGAACGCGCCAGCCATCATCCGGGCCTGGACACCCTGCGCCAACCACTGGAGCAACTGGTCAACCGCCTGCAGTCGGTAACGCTTGCCCTGCTCGGCGACCTGGCCCAGGGCAAGATCGCCGGTGCCTTGGCCAACTCTGCCCTGTATCTCAAGGCCTTCGGCCACTGCGTGATCGGCTGGCGCTGGCTGGAACAAGCCATCCACGCCGAACTAGGCCTGCTCAAGGGCAACCCCGTCGACCGCGATTTCTATCTCGGCAAACTGCAGGCCGCTCGTTATTTCCTGACCTGGGAAATTCCTGGCTGCCATAATGAGCTGGCATTGCTCGAGGCGCGCGACGACACGTGCCTTGCCATGCAAGACGGGTGGTTCTAGGGGGAGCCACCGTGAAAACGGAGGCTTGTGCATGTTCGATTCCAGCGCCCTGCTGCGCCAGCGCTTTGCTGCGCTACGCAGCACGGCCGAGTTGTTTTCCCTGCGCCATGTGAAACAGTCGCACCAGGCGCTTTCGGTTCGCCGCAATGTGGCCGAACCTCCACACTTCAGCCAGGACGAGGGCGCCATGCTCACGGTGCGGGTCAATGGCGTGGAGGCCTATGCGGCCACCGCCGACCTGTCACAGGCCGGCCTGCAGCGGGCACTGGAGCAGGCCGAGGCGCTGGCCCGGCAGGTCGCCCGGCACAGCCTGCTCGACCTGCGCGAGCAGCCGGTGACCAACGCCCGTCACGACCATGTTTCGCCCAATTTTGACCAACCCATGCCAAACCTGGCCGACTGCCTTGGCCTGCTCGCCGCCGAATCGGCCAGCGTGCCGAAGGACAGCCGCCTGGCGGACTGGCAGGCCAGCCTGGGCCTGAGCCTGGTCGAGCAGACCTACCTGAACTCAGCCGGCGCAGAATTGCGCCATGCCCAGCGCTTCCTGTTCCCGGGCCTGAGCGTCACCGCCAGCGACGGCCAGGACAGCCAGAGCCGCAGCCTGGGCCGCGACAACTTCGGCCAGCAAGGTGGTTTCGAGATCATCGAACGCTGCGGCCTGGTCGGTGCCGCCCGTCAGGTCGCCGACCAGGCGCTGCAGCTGCTGCTGGCGCCGAACACGCCAAGCGGCCCGCGTGACCTGCTGCTGATGCCCGACCAGATGATGTTGCAGATCCACGAGTCCATCGGCCACCCACTGGAGATGGACCGCATCCTCGGTGACGAGCGCAACTACGCAGGCACCAGCTTCGTCAAAGCCAGTGACTTCGGCCACCTGCAATACGGCTCCCACCTGCTCAACGTGACGTTCGACCCGACCATTGGCGAAGAACTGGCCAGCTACAGCTTCGATGATGACGGCACAGCAGCCAGCAAGCAGTTCCTGATCCGCGATGGCCTGCTGCTGCGCCCGCTGGGCGGCGCACTGTCGCAGTTTCGCTCGGGCCTGGACGGGGTTGCCAACAGCCGCGCCTGCGGCTGGAACCGCGCGCCGATCGACCGCATGGCCAACCTCAACATCGAGCCCGGCGATCAGCCCCTCGACCAGCTGATCCAGGGCATCGAGCACGGCATCCTGATGCGCACCAACCGTTCGTGGTCCATCGACGACGCACGCAACAAGTTCCAGTTCGGCTGCGAGTGGGGCCAGCTGATCGAAAACGGCGAGCTCAAGGGCATCGTCAAGAACCCCAACTACCGCGGCATCTCCGCGCAATTCTGGCGCAACCTGGTGGCGGTCGGCGACCGCAGCACCTTCCAGGTCCTGGGCACGCCCAACTGCGGCAAGGGCGAACCCAACCAGGTGGTGCGGGTCGGGCATGCCTCGCCCGCCTGCGTATTCCGCCAGATCGACGTATTCGGAGGGGACGCCTGATGAAACACCTTTTCCAGACCCTGGTCGCCGCCGTGCAGGATGCCCTGCAACCTGGCGAGCAGTTCACCCTGGGCTTCAGTGCCGAACAGTCGCAGTTCGTGCGCTTCAACCACGCCAAGGTGCGCCAGGCCGGCGAGGTGAGCCAGGCCAGCGCGCAACTGCGGTTGATCCGTGACGGCCGCCAGGCAGAACAGCAGGTGACCCTGAGTGGCGACGCACAACTTGACCTGCAACGCCTGAGCGCAGCCCTGGAGCAGTTGCGCCAGACCCTGCCACTGCTGGCCATCGACCCGTACCTGCGCCTGGATGACAGCGCCTGGCACAACCTCAGCCAGCAGGATCAACCGCTACCCGAGCTGGACCAGGTACTGGGTCTGCTCGACCGCGAGGCTGGCGACCTGGACCTGGTCGGCATCTACGCCGCCGGCCCGATCTGCCGAGGCTTTGCCAGCTCGTTCGGGGCATTCGGCTGGCACCAGGCCAACAGCTTCAATTTCGACTGGAGCCTGTTCCACAGCAATGGCCAGGCCGTGAAAGCCAACTATGCCGGCCAGCAGTGGAGCGCCGACGATTTCACCGCCCGCCTGCGCCAGGCTCGGGAGCAGCTGGGTTTCCTCGGGCGCCCGGCCGTTACCCTGAAACCTGGCAGCTACCGTGCCTACCTGGCGCCTGCGGCGATGGACGAAATCGCCGGCATGCTCTGCTGGGGCGGCTTCTCCGCGCAGGCACTGGCCACGGGCAACAGTGCCCTGCAGCGCCTGTACAACGGCGATGCGCAACTGCACCCGCTGGTCAGTTTCAGCGAGCAGGTCAGCGGCTCGCTGAGCCCGGCATTCTCCGACGAGGGCTCGCCGCGCCTGGATGTACCGTTGATTCAGCAAGGTAAAGCGTTGCAGCGGCTGGTCAGTGCCCGCAGCGCAGCGGAATTCGAGCTGCTGGCCAATGGTGCCGACAGCTACGAATCGCCCTGCGCGCTGAGCCTGGCGCCGGGCAGCTTGCCCAGCGAGCAGGTCCTTGAGCGGCTGGGCACCGGGCTGTACATCAGCAACCTGTGGTACCTGAACTACTCTGACCTGCCAGCGGCACGCATGACCGGGCTGACCCGCTTCGCCACGTTCTGGGTGGAAAACGGCGAGATCCAGGGGCCGGTGAGCACCATGCGCTTCGATGACAGCCTGTACAGCCTGCTTGGCAGCCAGCTGGAGGACCTGACCCAGGAGCGCGAGATGATCCTGTCGACCAGCACCTACGGGCAGCGTAGTACCGGGTCGAGCCATCTGCCGGGGGCGTTGGTCAAAGGGCTGACCCTGACATTGTGATTGGCATTACCGGCCCTTTCGCGGCTAAAGCCGCTGCTACAGGGGATACGCGATTCCTGTAGGAACGGCTTTAGCCGCGAAAGGGCCAGCACAGACAAAAGAGGACGTCATGCCTGATCGTGCACCGTTGGACCCCGTCACCGCCCGCTGGCTGCCCTGGGTGGTGGCCATCGCTTTCTTCATGCAGTCCCTGGACGGCACCATCCTCAACACTGCCCTGCCGGCCATGGCCCGCTCACTGGCCGAAGACCCGCTGCGCATGCAGGGCGTGATCATCGCCTACATGCTCACCGTGGCCCTGCTGATCCCCGCCTCTGGCTGGATTGCCGACCGCTTCGGTACCAAGCGCATCTTCTTCAGCGCCATCCTGCTGTTCAGCTTCGGCTCGCTGCTGTGTGCCACGGCCAACAGTCTCGGTTTCCTGATTTTCGCCCGCATCGTGCAGGGCCTGGGCGGCGCGCTGATGCTGCCGGTCGGGCGCCTGGTGGTGCTGCGCGCCTACCCGCGTACCGAGCTGGTGAGGATCATGAGCTTCATCACCATCCCCGGCCTGCTCGGCCCGCTGCTGGGCCCGACCCTGGGCGGCTGGCTGGTGGAAATCCTCAGCTGGCACTGGATCTTCCTGCTCAACCTGCCAGTGGGTGCGCTGGGCTGCTATGCGGTATGGAAGTTCATCCCCGACCTGCGCGGGGTCGAGCGCACCCGCTTCGACGGCCCCGGTTTCATCCTGTTCGGCGCCGCGATGGTGCTGATCACCATCGCCATGGAAGGCCTGGGCGAGCTGCACCTGCCACACCTGCGGGTGATGTTGCTGCTGTTCGCCGGCATGGCCTGCCTGGCCGCCTACTGGCTGCGCGCCGGGCGCGACCCAGAGCCGCTGTTCTCGCCCAGCCTGTTCCGCGTGCGTACCTTCGCCATCGGCATCCTCGGCAACCTGTTCTCGCGCCTGGGCAGCGGTGCCCTGCCGTTCCTGGTGCCGTTGCTGCTGCAGGTAGCGCTGGGCTATTCGCCGGCCCAGGCCGGCATGAGCATGATTCCGCTGGCCGCCTCGGCGATGCTCGCCAAGTCCGTCGCCCGGCCACTGATCGAGCGCCTGGGCTACCGCATCGTACTGACCGGCAACACCTTGCTGCTGGGCATCCTGCTGGCCAGCCTGGGCCTGGTCGACGAACAGACGCCCTATGCAGTGCTGCTGGTGCAGCTTGCCCTGCTCGGTGCGGTCAACTCCATGCAGTTCACGGCGATGAACACGGTGACCCTGATCGACCTCGACGACGCCAGCGCCAGCAGCGGCAACAGCCTGCTGTCGGTGGTCGCACAGCTGTCGCTAAGCCTCGGCGTGGCCTGCGCCGGTGCCTTGCTCGGCGGTTTCACCGCGGCGGGCAGTGCCGATGGCGTGGAGACCACCTTGGGCGCGTTCCAGCTGACCTTCGTCACCATCGGGGTGATGGCCATGCTGGCGGCAGCGATCTTCCTGCAACTGTCGCCGACGGACGGAAGGCGTGCCCGTCGTCCGGAACAACACATGGAGTCGTAGGGCGAATGGCCATGAGGCTGGTAGACTGTGCGGCATTTTTCGCTTCGCACCGCAGGCCCGCCTCGTGACCACCGAATCCACCGCCTTTGCCACCTTGCCGCTGTCCTCTGCCATGCTGGCCAACCTGGACGCCCTCGGCTATGCCTCGATGACGCCGATCCAGGCCCAGAGCCTGCCGGTCATCCTGCGCGGCCAGGACCTGATCGCCCAGGCCAAGACCGGCAGCGGCAAGACCGCCGCCTTCGGCATCGGCCTGCTCAACCCGATCAACCCGCGCTACTTCGGCTGCCAGGCGCTGGTGCTGTGCCCCACCCGCGAGCTCGCCGACCAGGTGGCCAAGGAGCTGCGCCGCCTGGCCCGCGCCGAGGACAACATCAAGATCCTCACCCTCTGCGGCGGCGTGTCGCTGGGCCCGCAGATTGCCTCGCTGGAACACGGTGCGCACATCATCGTCGGCACGCCGGGGCGCATCCAGCAACACCTGGACAAAGGCACCCTGGTGCTCGACGGCCTGAACACCCTGGTGCTGGACGAAGCCGACCGCATGCTCGACATGGGTTTCTTCGACGCCATCGCCAACATCATCGGCAAGACCCCGTCGCGCCGCCAGACCCTGCTGTTCTCGGCCACCTACCCGGCCGGCATCGAGCAGCTGGCTGCCGACTTCATGCGCAAGCCGCAACAGGTCAAGGTTGAAAGCCTGCACGCCGACAACCAGATCGAGCAGCGTTTCATCGAGATCGACCCGCAGCAGCGTCTGGATGCGGTCACCCGTGTGCTTGGCCACTACCGCCCGCAATCGTGCGTGGCGTTCTGCTTTACCAAGCAGCAGTGCGAGGACGTGGTTGCCCACCTGACCGCCAAGGGCATCGTCGCCCAGGCCCTGCACGGCGACCTGGAACAACGTGACCGCGACCAGGTGCTGACCATGTTCGCCAACCGCAGCAGCTCGGTGCTGGTGGCCACTGACGTGGCGGCCCGCGGCCTGGATATCGATGGCCTGGACATGGTCATCAACGTCGAGCTGGCCCGTGATGCCGAAATCCATGTACACCGCGTGGGCCGTACCGGCCGTGCGGGTGAGAAAGGGGTTGCAGTCAGCCTGGTGGCACCGGCCGAAGGCCACCGTGCCCAGGCCATTGAAGACCTGCAGAAAAGCCCGCTGCGCTGGGACCAGCTGGACAGCCTGAAGAACCAGGGCGGCGCGCCATTGCTGCCGCTGATGAGCACGCTGTGCATCGCCGCCGGGCGCAAGGACAAGCTGCGCCCGGGCGACATTCTGGGTGCGCTGACCGGCGATGCCGGGATCCCGGGCAAGCAGGTGGGCAAGATTGCCATTTTCGACTTCCAGGCGTTCGTTGCCGTGGAGCGGGCGCTGGCCAAGCAGGCCATGCAGCGCTTGAACAGCGGCAAGATCAAGGGCCGGTCCCTTAAAGTCCGCATCATCTAAAAGCTTGGCAAGGTCCCTGTGGGAGCGGGTTTACCCGCGAATGCGATGGTGGGCTCACCGCCGCCTTCGCGGGTAAACCCACTCCCACAGGGTTCAGCGATTCTTTCAAAAAGGTTCACACCGTGCACTCCACCGACGTGATCATCCTCGGCGCCGGCGCCGCCGGCCTGATGTGCGCCCAGCTCAGCGCCCGCCGTGGCCGCCGGGTGCTGCTGCTCGACCACGCCAACAAGCCCGGCAAGAAGATCCTCATGTCCGGCGGCGGGCGCTGCAACTTCACCAACATGTACACCGAACCGAGCAACTTCCTCTCGCATAACGCGCACTTCTGCAAGTCAGCCCTGGCCCGCTACACCCAGTGGGACTTCATCGAGCTGGTCAGCAAGCACGGCGTGCCGTACCACGAGAAGAAGCTCGGCCAGCTGTTCTGCGACAACAAGGCCAGCGACATCCTCGACATGCTCCTGGCCGAGTGCGACGAGGCCGGTGCCGAGATCCGCATGCACACCAGCATCGAGCAGATCGAGAAGACCGAAGCCGGCTACCTGCTGCAGACCAGTGGCGGCCAGTACGCCTGCCAGTCGCTGGTGATCGCCACCGGCGGCCTGTCGATCCCGACCTTGGGCGCCACCGGCTTTGGTTACCAGGTGGCCCGCCAGTTCGGCCACACCCTGCTGCCGACCCGCGCCGGGCTGGTGCCGTTCACCATCACCGAGCCCCAACTCAAGGCACTGTGCACCGAGCTGTCCGGCACCTCGCTGGATTGCACCGCCAGCTGCAACGGCACCAGTTTCCGCGAGAACCTGCTGTTCACCCACCGCGGTCTCAGCGGCCCGGCGATCCTGCAGATCTCGTCGTTCTGGGAAGCCGGCGACACGGTGGAGATCAACCTGCTGCCGGATCGCGATGCACTGAGCTGGCTGCAGCAGGTGCAGGCCGAGCGCGCCAACGCCGAACTGAAGACCGTGCTTGGCGAGGTGTTCACCCGCAAGCTGGCCAACCTGCTGGCCGAGCAGTGGTTCGAATCCCGGCCGATGAAGCAGTACACCCCGGCGGAACTGGCGCAGATCGCCGAGAAACTGGCGAACTGGCAGGTGGTGCCGGCCGGTACCGAAGGCTACCGCACCGCGGAAGTCACCCTCGGTGGCGTGGACACCCGCGAAGTGTCGTCCAAGACCATGGAATCGCTGAAAAGCCCCGGCCTGTACTTCATTGGCGAAGTGCTCGACGTCACTGGACACCTGGGCGGTTTCAATTTCCAGTGGGCCTGGGCATCCGCCAACGCCGCTGCGCAGTTCGTGTAGAGTAGAATCCATTCAGCAGCACGGAACGCTTCTTGCTGGCCCGTGCTCAGCGCCGTAACCGGGGCCACTTCGCGCCCCGGTATCCGGTTCTGAAAGGTATTCCTCTGATCACTGCCTAGCGGGCCATCATGTCATCGAGTTCGTTCCGTCAGTCACTGCGTCGCCTGTGGGGCCAAGACAAGTTCAGCTACAGCATCCGGGTCACCATCGCCCTCACCGGCAGCCTGGCCCTGTGCTGGTACCAGAACGAGATGGCCCTGCTGATTCCACTGTTCCTCGGCATCATCGCCAGTGCCCTGGCCGAGACCGATGACAGCTGGCAGGGCCGCCTCAGCGCCCTGGCCGTCACCCTCACCTGCTTTGCCATCGCCGCACTGGCGGTCGAGTTGCTGTTCCCCTACCCGTGGATCTTCGTCATCGCCCTGGCGCTGGCAGCGTTTGGCCTGACCATGCTCGGCGCCCTTGGCGAGCGCTACGGCGCGATTGCTTCGGCAACGCTGATCACTTCGGTGTACACCATGATCGGCGTGGACCAGCGTGGCGGAATGGTCACCGACTTCTGGCACGAGCCGATGCTGCTGGTGGCGGGCGCGGCCTGGTACGGCCTGCTCTCGGTGCTGTGGCAGGCGCTGTTTTCCAACCAGCCGGTGCAGCAGAGCCTGGCCAAGCTGTTTTTCGAACTTGGCAGCTACCTCAAGCTCAAGGCCAGCCTGTTCGAGCCGATCCGCAACCTTGATGTCGAGGCCCAGCGCCTGGCGCTGGCCCAGCAGAATGGCAAAGTGGTGGCGGCGCTCAACGCGGCCAAGGAAATCATCCTCCACAGGGTCGGCAACAGCCAGCCGAACTCCAAGGTCAGCCGCTACCTCAAGCTGTACTTCCTGGCCCAGGACATCCACGAACGGGTCAGCGCCTCGCACTACCCTTACAACGCCCTGAACGAAGCGTTCTTCCACAGCGATGTGATGTTCCGCTGCCAACGCTTGCTGCGCAAACAAGGTGCATCCTGCCAGGAGCTGGCCCGCTCGATCCGCCTGCGCCAGCCTTTCGTGCTGGCCACGGGTTTCGCCGAAGCACTGGAAGACCTCAACGCCTCGCTTGAACACCTGCGCATCCAGAGCAACCCGGCCTGGCGTGGCCTGCTGCGTTCGCTGCGTGCCCTGGCTGCCAACCTGGCGACCCTCGACCGCCTGCTCAGCGCCGCCAGCAACCCCGACAGCCTGGCTGATGCCAGCGACAGCAGCCTGCTGGACCGCTCGCCACGCACCCTGAAGGACGTATGGACGCGTCTGCGTACCCAGCTGACGCCGACCTCGCTACTGTTCCGCCACGCCCTGCGCCTGCCACTGGCGCTGTCGATCGGTTACGGCATGGTGCACCTGATCCACCCGACCCAAGGTTACTGGATCATCCTCACCACACTGTTCGTCTGCCAGCCCAACTATGGCGCCACCCGGCGCAAGCTGGTGCAGCGGATCTTCGGCACTGCAGTTGGCCTGACCGTCGGCTGGGCGCTGTTCGACCTGTTCCCCAACCCTGTCATCCAGTCGCTGTTCGCCGTGGCTGCGGGCGTGGTGTTCTTCGTCAACCGCACCACCCGCTATACCCTGGCCACGGCTGCGATCACGCTGATGGTGCTGTTCTGCTTCAACCAGATCGGCGATGGCTACGGCCTGTTCCTGCCGCGCCTGTTCGATACCTTGGTCGGCAGCCTGATCGCCATCCTCGCGGTATTCCTGTTCCTCCCCGACTGGCAGGGCCGGCGGCTGAACAAGGCGCTGGCCAACACCCTGGCCTGCGCCAGCGTGTACCTGCGCCAGATCATGCAGCAATACGCCCACGGCAAACGCGACGACCTCGCCTACCGCCTGGCCCGGCGCAACGCCCACAACGCCGATGCGGCGCTGTCGACCACTCTGGCCAACATGCTCATGGAGCCGGGGCATTTCCGCAAGGAAGCCGATGTCGGGTTCCGCTTCCTGGTGCTGTCGCATACCTTGCTCAGTTACCTGTCAGGGCTGGGCGCGCATCGCGATACAGCCTTGCCGGCAGAGGTGCAGGAGCAGTTGATCGATGGCGCAGGGCAAAGTGTGGCCAATAGCCTGGACGAAATTGCCAATGGCCTGGCGGCGCGGCTGCCGGTGGCGATTCACAGTGACGCCGAAGAGGCGCTGGCCAACGCCCTGGAGCAGATGCCGGAAGAACTGGATGAGCATCAGCGCTTGGTACAGACGCAGCTGGCGTTGATCTGCCGGCAGCTGGGGCCTTTGCGCACGCTGGCTGCACACCTGATCAAAGAGGCACCGTCAGCCTGAGTTATTCCTGTTCCGACCTATTCGCGGGTAAACCCGCTCCCACAGGTTCCGCGCTGTCTTCGCCCAGACGCTATCGCCGTGGGAGCGGGTTTACCCGCGAATAGGCCGGAACAGAGAGTCGAGATCAGAAGCCATGCTGGTGTAGCAGCCTTGCATAGCTGCCATCAGCTTTCATCGCCGCGATGGCCTGCTCGAAGCGTTCGACGATCTGCTGGTGATCAGGGTGCTTCAGGCTGACCAGAATATGCAGGGTATTCTCCCCCAGCAGCGGCTCCATCAGCACCACGCCGTCGCGCACCTGCTGCGGTTCGCGCTGCAGGTTGTAGCGCGCCACGTACTCGTCCTCAACTGCCAGCTTTACCCGCCCGGCTGCCAGCATGCGCACGGCGGTCGAGAAATTGCGCACCTCCACCTTATTCAAGCGAGTATCGCCATCAAACGCCGGTGAATAGGCATAGTCGCGCACAACCGCAATGCTGTAAGGATAAAGGTCGGCCTGATGCTTGTAGCGGAACGTGTCGCCCTTGCGCTTGAGCAGGCGAATGCGATTGCTCAGGTAGCCCTCGGAAAACTGCCCGATCTGTTTACGCGCATCGTTATACCAGGCGCTGATCAGCACGTCGTAGCGCCCGTCGCCAATGCCCATCAACGCCCGCGCCCACGGCACTTCCTCGTAGCCGCTGGCATACCCGGCGCGGGCCAGTGCCGTGGTGACCAGGCTGGTAGCCAGACCGCCGCCAGGCATCCCGCTGTCAGTGAACGGTGGCCAGTTGTCGGCTACCAGCCGCAGCCTGGCCTGGCCAAATGCAGGTGCTGCCAGGAGCGCACCCAACAAACCTAACGCGCAAAGCAGTGGCCGCATGCAGAAGTCCTTTTGCAGTGGGAGGCACACGCTGTGGAAGGCGATCGCAGATGAGAGTACACAAAGGCCGCTGTGTGGGGCAGCGGACAATAATGTCATTTAGCCTCTATTTTGGCCGTGACTGGAAAATTTGCGATGATCCGTCATCAATTCCAGGAGTTACCACCATGTCCATCCACTGGCTCTGCAAGCATCACTCCGACCTCGACAAACATGAGCTCTACGCCATTCTGCAACTGCGTACCGCCGTATTCGTGGTCGAACAGCGCTGTGCCTATCAGGAAGTCGATGGCCAGGACCTGGCGGGCGACACCCTGCACCTGATGGGCTGGCAGGATGACAAGCTGGTAGCCTACCTGCGCCTGCTGGACCCGCAGTTGCAGGGTGGCGATGTGGTCATCGGGCGGGTGGTGACTTCACCTGACGCGCGCGAGCTGAAACTCGGGCACCCGCTGCTGATGAAAGGGCTGGAGGCAGCCGGCCACTGCTGGCCTGGGACGCCGGTTTACCTGTCGGCCCAGGCACATCTGCAGGGTTTCTACGCCCGGCACGGTTTCGAGGTGGTGGGCGAGCAATACCTGGAAGACGACATCCCGCATATCGGCATGCGCAAGGTCACGGATACCCCAGTACTTCCCTGATCTGCCGCAGGTGCCGGATGATCCACTGCTTGTCGATCGCTCCCCAGTCATGGATGCGGTAATGCCCGGCATGGTTGCGCGCACCTTCCTGCTGCTCGAACTCGCAGACGATATCCAGGTCGGCGAGCGCGGCGATGGTGTCCTGTGCCGTGCGCCGCGGCATGCCGGTGGCCTCCATCAGCGCCGGCACGCTGGTGGCGGTCTGGCTGTCGATCAACCAGGCCACGTACAGGCGGCGGTAGAAACTGCTCTTGGTCTTGCTCACATCCATGCTGCGTGATCCTTACAGGTTGCCCGGCAACTCCCGATAGGTCAGGTAGACGCGCAGGTCGAATTCCAGTTGGTGGTAAGCCGGCTCCATGTGCTGGCAGAGCTGGTAGAACGCCTTGTTGTGATCGCGCTCGCGCAAGTGCGCCAGTTCGTGCACCACGATCATGCGCAGGAATTCTGGCGCCGCCTCCTTGAACAGCGAGGCAATACGGATTTCCTTCTTCGCCTTGAGCTTGCCGCCCTGCACCCGCGATACCGCGGTATTGAGCCCCAGGGCCCTGTGGGTCAGGTCCAGGCGATTGTCGAACAGCACCTTGTCCAGGTTTGGCGCGCTGCGCAGGTATTGCTGGCGCAGGTCCTGGGCATAGCCGTACAGCGCCTTGTCGCTCTGCACGTCATGGCGGCCGGGGTAGCGGCGCTGCAGATACTCGCCCAGGCGGTCGCTGTCGATCATCTGCCGCACCTGCTCCTGCAGGTGCGGTGGGTAGGCTTGCAAATAGCGTAATACGGTCATGGCATGGCATTCGGCGTAACGAATGCCGATTCTAGCCAATCACGGCCGCAGCCAGGGAAAAATCGCCGGGAAGCCAGTGGCATCAACTGCCGTCATCGGGTGCGCGACCAGAAAGCCCTGCACGTAAGCGCAACCGTTTGCCTTCAGCCACGCAGCCTGGGCCTGTGTTTCGACACCTTCCGCGATCACGGTGATCCCGTAGTCTGCGCACAGGCCGATGACGCTGCGCACCAACGCCGTATCCGCCGCAGAGTCCGGCAGGCGCGCCACCAGATGGCGGTCCAGTTTCAACGTGTCGATAGGCAGGTCGCGCAACATGCGCAGCGAGCAGTCGCCAGCACCGAAATCGTCCAGTGCCACACGTACGCCCAGCCCGCGCAGGCGATGAATCTGTTTGATCGCCGTGTCGATGTTGTACATCAGCGAGGTCTCGGCCACTTCGACTTCCAGTTGCGCCGGGTCGAGCTGGTAACCCTGAATCACCCGCTGCAGTTCATCGATCAGGCTGGGCATGGAAAATTGCGCGCGGCTCAGGCTGATACCCAACACCAGCTCCGGGGCGAAACACTGGCACCAGGCTTGACGCTGCGCGGCCCCCTGGCGGTAGATCCAGCTGGCCAGGCGGTTGATCAGCCGTGCTTCCTCCAGCAAGGGTATGAACAGCCCTGGCGGCACATCGCCAACGCTCGGGTGCTGCCAGCGCAGCAGGGCCTCGAAACCTCGTAGCTTGCCATCGGCAAAGGCCACCTGGGGTTGGTACACGAGGCTGAAATCCTGGACCTCGATGGCATTGCGCACGCTGTCCTCAAGCATCAGCCGTGAGCGGGCGCGGCCGTTTAGTTCCTGATCATAGAAGCGATACTGCTGGCGACCGGCCTGCTTGGCTGCGTACATGGCAGTGTCGGCGGCGCGCAGCAGGCCTTCGACATTGCCGCCACAGTCGGGGTAGGTGGCGATACCGATGCTGACGCCCAGGCACACATCCAGCCCCTCCACCTGCTGCTGGATCGACACCCGCTCAAGCAGCTTCTCGGCATGGCGCCCGGCCTGTTCCGGGTATGGCAAGCCGTCGAACAGCGCGGTGAACTCATCACCGCCCATGCGCGCCAGCAGCGCCTCGCTGCCAAGGCAGTCCTTGATCTGCTCGGCCACCCAGCGCAGCACCCTGTCTCCGGCCTCATGGCCCAACGAGTCATTGATCCGCTTGAAGCCGTCCAGGTCCATGTACATCAGCGCCTGAACCTTGTTCGAGCGCTCGCCGCGCAGTAATACGCCTTCGGCAGCCTGGTAGAACCCGCGGCGGTTGAGCAGCCCGGTCAAGGGGTCGGTCACCGCCTGGTATTCGAGTTGCTGATGCAGGTTGCGCTCCACCGACATGTCCAGCACCGTGACCACCATGGCCTGCTGCTCCGCCGGCAACGGCGCGCATGACAGGGCCACAGGCACCAGCTGCCCACCTGGGAGGCGCAGGTGGGCATCATGGACCCGCACGATCTGCCGCGCGAGGTAGGCGTTGTGGAACTCGGATTCGCTCCACAGGGTGGCGTTGGCCAACTGCAGCAGATCGAGCAGGTTGGCACCCTGCAGTTGCTCGACCGGGGTATGCATCAAGCGCGAGATTGCCGGGTTGGCAAAGCTGATGACGCCCTCGGCATCGACCACCAGGATGCCTTCGGCGGCATTCTCGAGGATCGAGGCATTGAACGCCCGGGCGGCTTCCAGCTCGCACGTCAGCCGCTGCAGCATGCGCCGGTTACGCTGCTGGTCCAGCTGCGCCTGCACCTTGGGCTTGAGTATCTGTGGGTCGAACGGCTTGAACAGATAATCCACAGCACCGCTGGCATAGCCCTTGAGCACGGCAGCATCGGACTGCTCGTTGGCGGTGAGGAAAATGATCGGGGTCAGCCGGGTTCGCTGGCTGCCGCGCATCAGGCGCGCCACTTCGAAACCGTCCATTTCGGGCATCTGCACATCGAGCAGCACCAGATCGACCTCGTGCTCAAGCAACGTACCCAGGGCTTCCATCCCCGAGTTTGCGGTCAATACGTGCCAATCGTTGCGCGCCAGCAAGGCTCGCATGCTAATGAGGTTTTCCGGGTAATCGTCGACCACCAGAAGAACCGACTTGCCTTCCAGTGGTTGAGGGTAAGCGCCATCCATGCTGCTTCTCTTGTTTGACCGACTTCGACGTGCTATTGGATCCGATTAATACTCTAGACCTGCGGATCCGACAAGCAATGCAATCAGATCGCTATCAGTGAATAAGTTTCACGGTAGCCGACTAACGGTAGCCTTGCAGGATTTCGACGCATAAAAAAACCCGCATCGCTGCGGGTTTTTCAGGGCTGCACCTGTGGATCAGTTGACCTTGGCGGCCAGCTCACCTTTCAGATAGCGCTGGAACATGCCTTCCAGGGAGATCGGCTTGATCTTCGAGGCATTGCCGGCAGTGCCGAAAGCTTCGTAACGGGCGATGCACACGTCACGCATGGCCTTCACGGTTTCACCAAAGAACTTGCGTGGGTCGAACTCGCTTGGGTTCTGAGCCATCAGCCGGCGCATGGCACCCGTGGACGCCAGGCGCAGGTCGGTGTCGATGTTGACCTTGCGCACGCCGTGCTTGATACCTTCGACGATCTCTTCGACCGGTACGCCGTAGGTCTCTTTGATGTCGCCGCCGTACTGGTTGATGATCGCCAGCCACTCTTGCGGTACCGAGGAAGAACCGTGCATCACCAGGTGGGTGTTAGGGATGCGTTTGTGGATTTCCTTGATGCGGTCAATGGCCAGCACGTCGCCGGTAGGTGGCTTGGTGAACTTGTAAGCACCGTGGCTGGTACCGATGGCGATGGCCAGGGCGTCCACCTGGGTCTTCTTGACGAAGTCGGCGGCCTCTTCCGGGTCGGTCAGCATCTGGCTGTGGTCCAGCACGCCTTCGGCACCGATGCCGTCTTCTTCACCGGCCATGCCGGTTTCCAGCGAACCCAGGCAGCCCAGCTCGCCTTCCACCGAAACGCCGCAGGCGTGGGCCATGGCCACGGTCTGCTGGGTAACGCGGACGTTGTACTCGTAGTCGGTCGGGGTCTTGCCGTCTTCGCCGAGCGAGCCGTCCATCATCACCGAGCTGAAGCCCAGCTGGATGGAACGCTGGCACACGTCAGGGCTGGTGCCGTGGTCCTGGTGCATGCACACCGGGATGTGCGGGAATTCTTCGATGGCGGCCAGGATCAGGTGGCGCAGGAACGGGGCACCGGCGTATTTGCGGGCGCCGGCCGAAGCCTGGACGATCACCGGGGAGTCGGTCTTGTCGGCCGCTTCCATGATGGCGCGCATCTGCTCGAGGTTGTTGACGTTGAAAGCCGGAACGCCGTAACCGAACTCGGCGGCGTGGTCCAGCATCTGGCGCATGCTAATGAGTGCCATTGTGTATCTCTCTCCCGACAAGCGTCGTTTGTTTCGTGCAAGCCTGCCGCAGGGGCGGTTGCTGTTCAAGTAGTGTGGGCCGCCTGTGCGGCCCGGCCAGTCACGGTGCCTTGCAGCCCCGCCCAATCAGATCGTTGGTTGCCACCCAGTACACCAGGCCTTCTTCGCCCTTGGTGTGGAAGGCCAGCACGCCATCGCTGTACAGCGCGCCAGAGGCGCCCGGCTCGGACTTGAGCCTATAGACCTGGTCGCCGCCGCCGAGACGTACGTCAACCTGGTCCCGTTGAGCATCAGCGAAGCGCCATAGCACTTCGGTCTGAGTGTCGCAAACCCAGCGGGTCCAGTTGTCCGCCGGGGCGGACGGTGCAGGCTGTATCAGCGAGCATCCTGCCAGTGTCGCCAGGGCCATCGAGGCCAGCAGCGCTTTCATTACATATCCTCTAGATGACCACAGAGCGGTCGCTTGGTTGCCTGCCCCGACGAAACACTCGGTGCCGCTACTCGCTTCAAGGGCAACCCGGCGCCTGGCGCTGGTGTTCTTCGTCATACTTTTCCAGGCCTTCCGGGCCTACGCGCTTGTTGATGACCGGCACGGTCTCGGCCTGCCACTCGGACTGGTAGCAACCGCCCTTGGGCGGCTGCGCCGGGTCGGCATCCGACGACGGCCCGCTGGAGCAGGCGCCCAGCAGGCCGGCCAGGATCATCACAGGCAATTGTTTGACCATCAGGCCGCTCCCTTTGCCAGGCGCCACCATTGTCAGGCTTTTGCCCGCTCTTCCAGGATCGCCACGGCTGGCAGCACTTTGCCTTCGACGAACTCGAGGAAAGCACCGCCACCGGTAGAAATGTAGGAGATATCCTTGCTGACGCCATATTTGTCGATAGCGGCCAGGGTGTCGCCA
Source organism: Pseudomonas sp. NBRC 111123 (assembly GCF_001320205.1). NCBI lineage: Bacteria > Pseudomonadati > Pseudomonadota > Gammaproteobacteria > Pseudomonadales > Pseudomonadaceae > Pseudomonas > Pseudomonas sp. NBRC 111123. Next base: position 67,673 of record NZ_BCAZ01000014.1, on the reverse strand, counting down.
CCCCCTGCGATGGAGAACGCAGCGCTTTCGGCGATGGCCTTGGCCAGCACCTTGGTGCCGTTGCCGAACTGATCGAACTCGAACACACCGACCGGGCCGTTCCACAGGATGGTCTTCGACGACTTCAGCAGCTCGGCGAAATTGGCGGCGGTCTGCGGGCCGATATCCAGGATCATGTCGTCGGCAGCTACGTCTGCGATGGCCTTGACGGTCGCTTCGGCAGTTTCGGCGAACTCTTTGGCAACCACGACGTCGACCGGCAGCGGCACGCTGACCTTGGCGGCGATGGCTTTGGCGGTTTCGACCAGGTCAGGCTCGTACAGCGACTTGCCAACCGGGTGGCCGGCAGCAGCCAGGAAGGTGTTGGCGATGCCGCCACCGACGATCAACTGGTCACAGACGCTGCTCAGGCTGTTCAGCACGTCCAGCTTGGTCGACACCTTGGAGCCGGCGACGATGGCCGCCATTGGCTTGGCCGGGGCCTTCAGGGCCTTGCCCAGCGCGTCCAGCTCGGCCGCCAGCAGTGGGCCGGCGGCCGCGACCTTGGCGAACTTGGCCACGCCATGGGTGGAGCCTTCGGCACGGTGAGCGGTACCGAAGGCGTCCATGACGAACACGTCGCACAGGGCGGCGTACTGCTGTGCCAGCTCGTCGGCGTTTTTCTTCTCGCCCTTGTTGAAGCGCACGTTCTCGAACAGCACCAGGTCACCTGCGTTCACTTGAACGCCGCCCAGGTAGTCGGCAACCAGCGGTACTTCGCGGCCCAGTGCCTTGCTCAGGTAGTCGGCAACCGGCTTGAGGCTGTTCTCGGCAGAGAACTCGCCTTCGGTCGGGCGGCCCAGGTGCGAGCAGACCATTACCGCCGCACCCTTTTCCAGGGCCAGCTTGATGGTCGGCAGCGCTGCCAGGATACGCGCATCGCTGGTTACCACACCGTCCTTCACAGGCACGTTGAGGTCTTCGCGGATCAGTACGCGCTTACCTTGCAGGTCGAGGTCGGTCATCTTCAACACGGTCATGAATGCAGTCCTTCAGGGCTGTTTGCTGCGGGTTGGGTGGACGACGTGCAGATAATGTTCGGCAACGTCGAGCATACGGTTGGCGAACCCCCATTCGTTGTCGAACCAAGCCAGCAAGTTCACCAGGCGAGGGCCTGAAACGCGGGTCTGGCTGGCATCGACGATGGCCGAATGCGGGTCATGGTTGAAATCACAGCTGGCGTGAGGCAGCTCGGTGTAGGCCAAAAGGCCTTTGAGCGGGCCGCTCTGCGCGGCCTCGCGCAGCACCCGGTTGACCTCGGCCGCATGGGTGTCGCGGGCGGTTTGCAGGGTGATGTCCAGGCACGAGACGTTGACGGTCGGCACACGTACCGCTTTGGCCTGGATTCGCCCGGCAAGTTCCGGAAGCAGGCGTTCGATGCCGCGCGCCAGACCAGTGGACACCGGGATCACCGACTGGAAGGCCGAGCGCGTACGGCGCAGGTCTTCGTGGTGATAGGCGTCGATCACCGGCTGGTCGTTCATCGCCGAGTGGATGGTGGTGATCTGCACGTACTCGATGCCGAATGCCTGGTCCAGCACGCGCAGCAGCGGTACGCCGCAGTTGGTGGTGCAGGAGGCATTGGACACCAGGCGTTCGCTGCCGGTCAGGCAATGCTGGTTGATGCCATAGACCACGGTGGCATCGACATCGGCCTCGCTGGCCATAGGCTGCGAGAACAACACGCGCGGCGCGCCGGCATCGAGGAAACGCTGGCCATCGGCGCGGGTGTGATAGACACCAGAGCACTCCAGCACCAGATCGACTCCCAGGTCGGCCCAGTCGATGCCTTCAGGGGTGGCGCTGCGCATGACTTTCACGCAGTCGCCATTGATATGCAGACAATCGCCGTCGACCTTCACCTCGCCGGGGAAACGCCCGTGGGTGGAGTCGAAGCGTGTCAGGTATTCGATGCTGGCCTGATCGGCCAGGTCGTTCAGCGCAACGATCTCGAAACCGGCCTTTGCCCCCCGCTCGAACAGTGCGCGCAGGACACAGCGGCCGATGCGGCCGTAACCGTTGAGTGCAACTTTGTAAGGACGCGGGTGGGGCATTGGTGGCTCGCTAACGCATGATGGCTATGGGGGCCGCGTGGCGACCCATCGCGACACAAGGCCGCTCCTGCAAGGTACGGTGTACGCCATACCTTGCAGGAGCGGCCTTGCGTCGCGAAACGAGGGCAACGCCCTCGCCTCGCACAGTCAGAATCAGTCTTCCAGCAGCTCTTCGGCGGTGCCCAGGATGTTTTCCAGGGTGAAGCCGAACTCCTCGAACAGTGCAGCGGCCGGAGCCGACTCTCCGTAGGTGGTCATGCCGATGATACGACCTTCCAGGCCGACGTACTTGTACCAGAAGTCAGCGTGGGCAGCTTCGATGGCGATGCGCGCACCGACTTCCAGCGGCAGTACGGACTGCTTATAGGCGGCGTCCTGGGCGTCGAACACGTTGGTGCTCGGCATCGACACGACGCGGACCTTGCGGCCCTGTTCGGTCAGTTTGTCGAACGCCTGAACGGCCAGGCCCACTTCGGAACCGGTGGCGATCAGAATCAGCTCAGGCTCGCCGGCGCAGTCTTTCAGCACGTAACCGCCACGGCTGATGTCGGCGATCTGCTGGGCGTCGCGGTCCTGGTGCTGCAGGTTCTGACGCGAGAAGATCAGCGCCGATGGGCCGTCCTTGCGCTCCAGGGCGTGCTTCCAGGACACAGCCGATTCGACGGCGTCGGCTGGGCGCCAGGTATCCAGGTTCGGCGTGCTGCGCAGGCTGGTCAGCTGCTCGATCGGCTGGTGAGTCGGACCGTCTTCGCCCAGGCCGATGGAGTCGTGGGTGTAAACGTGGATCACACGCTGCTTCATCAGCGCCGACATACGCACGGCATTGCGGGCGTATTCCATGAACATCAGGAAGGTCGCGCCGTAAGGCACCAGGCCGCCGTGCAGGGCAACGCCGTTCATGATCGCGGTCATGCCGAACTCGCGCACGCCGTAGAACACGTAGTTGCCGCTGGCATCGTTGGCTTCGACGCCCTTGCAACCTTTCCACAGGGTCAGGTTGGAGCCGGCCAGGTCAGCCGAACCGCCGAGGAACTCAGGCAGCATCGGGCCGAAGGCATTGAGTGCGTTCTGGCTGGCCTTGCGGCTGGCGATGGTTTCGCCTTTGGCGGCCACTTCGTTGATGTAGGCCTGGGCCTTCTCGCTGAAGTCGGCCGGCAGCTCGCCGCTTTCACGGCGTTTGAATTCGGCAGCCAGTTCCGGGAAGGCCTTGGCGTACGCGTCGAAACGCTGGTTCCAGTCGGCTTCGGCCTTGGCACCGGCGGCTTTGGCATCCCATTCGGCGTAGATGTCGGCCGGGATTTCGAACGGACCGTGGTTCCAGTTCAGTTCCTTGCGGGCCAGGGCGATTTCGTCGTTGCCCAGCGGTGCACCGTGGCAGTCTTCCTTGCCCTGCTTGTTCGGCGAGCCGAAACCGATGATGGTCTTGCAGCAGATCAGGGTCGGACGGTCGCTCTTGCGCGCGGTGTCGATGGCCATCTTGATTTCGTCGGCATCGTGGCCGTTGACGTTACGGATGACCTGCCAGTTGTACGCTTCGAAACGCGCCGGGGTGTTGTCGGTGAACCAGCCGTGCACTTCGCCATCGATAGAGATGCCGTTGTCGTCGTAGAAGGCGATCAGCTTGTTCAGGCCCAGGGTGCCGGCCAGCGAGGCAACTTCGTGGGAAATGCCTTCCATCATGCAGCCGTCGCCGAGGAACACATACGTGTTGTGGTCGACGATGTTATGGCCGTCACGGTTGAACTGGGCGCCCAGGACCTTCTCTGCCAGAGCAAAGCCCACGGCGTTGGCCAGGCCTTGGCCCAGCGGGCCAGTGGTGGTTTCTACGCCTGGGGTGTAGCCGAACTCGGGGTGGCCCGGGGTGCGGCTGTGCAGCTGGCGGAACGATTTGAGGTCATCGATGGTGACGTCGTAGCCGGTCAGGTGCAGCAGCGAGTAGATCAGCATCGAGCCGTGGCCGTTGGACAGCACGAAGCGGTCACGGTCAGCAAACTTCGGGTTGCTCGGGTTGTGTTTCAGATAGTCGCGCCAAAGCACTTCGGCGATATCCGCCATGCCCATGGGGGCACCTGGGTGGCCGCTGTTGGCCTTTTGCACGGCATCCATGCTGAGGGCACGAATGGCGTTGGCACGTTCACGACGGCTGGGCATCGCTTATCTCCTGGGGCTTGAAAGAGGTGGTGTTACGAAAAAGGCTGCCATTTTCGCCCACTGCGGGGGCCGGGGGCAAACATTAAAGCGGCAAGCGGCAAGCTTTAAGCTGCAAGAAACGCGTGAAACCCGGCGCGAACCGCTCTAAAGCTTGCAGCTTGAAGCGTGAGACTTGCAGCTTGTCGCCAATATCAAAACTTTTTGATATTGATCTTGCGGGGGCAGCCTTGCCTGTCTAGACTGCCGCCCCATGAACCTTCGCGCGCAACCGATCCCTCAGCAAAGCGACACACTGGCCGCCCTGTGCAAGGCCAGTGGCGATGAGCTGCGTCTGAACGTGTTGCGCGCCCTGGCCAGTGATTCGTTCGGCGTGCTGGAGCTGGCGCAGATCTTCGACGTCGGCCAATCGGGCATGAGCCACCATCTCAAGGTGCTGGCCCAGGCCGAGCTGGTGGCCACGCGGCGCGAAGGCAATGCGATCTTCTACCGCCGCGCCCTGCCCGACAGCCAGCGCTTCGGCGGGCGCCTGCACATGGCCCTGCTCGATGAGGTCGACGACCTGACCTTGCCGGAAGATGTGCAGGCGCGTATCGCCCAGGTGCAACAACGCCGCGCCGCCACCAGCCAGGACTTCTTCCTGCGCGTGGAAGAGAAATTCCGCGCCCAGCAAGACCTGATCGCCGGTTTGCCGCAATATCGCGAGAGCCTGCTGGCGCTGCTCGACAAGCTGAACTTCGCGCCGGCCGCCAGCGCGCTGGAAGTCGGCCCTGGCGATGGCGGCTTCCTGCCAGACCTGGCACGGCGCTTTGCCAAGGTCACCGCCCTGGACAACAGCCCGACCATGCTCGAGCTGGCACGGCAGGTCTGCGAACGCGAACGTCTGAGTCATGTAAACCTGCAGTTGGCCGATGCACTGGGTGCAACGGATGTGGAAGCCGACTGCGTTGTGCTGAACATGGTCCTGCACCATTTCAGCGACCCGGCCCTGGCCCTGCGCCAGCTGGCCAAACGGGTGAAGGCGGGCGGCAGCCTGCTGGTCACCGAACTGTGCAGCCATGACCAGGGTTGGGCGCGGGAAGCCTGCGGCGACCTCTGGCTCGGTTTCGAGCAGGACGACCTGGCCCGTTGGGCCACTGCAGCCGGGCTGGCCCCCGGGGACAGCCTCTATGTGGGCTTGCGTAACGGTTTCCAGATCCAGGTCCGCCATTTTCAGCGGACGGCTGGCGACACTCACCATCGGTAAATTTTAGGAACCCGTCGAGATGAGCGAATACTCCCTTTTCACCTCCGAGTCCGTGTCCGAAGGGCATCCGGACAAGATCGCCGACCAGATTTCGGACGCGGTCCTTGATGCCATCATCGCCCAGGACAAATACGCCCGCGTTGCGTGCGAAACCCTGGTCAAGACCGGTGTCGCCATCATCGCCGGCGAAGTCACCACCTCTGCCTGGGTCGACCTGGAAGAGCTGGTGCGCAAGGTCATCATCGACATCGGCTACAACAGCTCCGACGTTGGCTTCGACGGCGCCACCTGCGCCGTGATGAACATCATCGGCAAACAGTCGGTAGACATCGCCCAGGGCGTCGACCGCTCCAAGCCGGAAGACCAGGGCGCGGGCGACCAGGGCCTGATGTTCGGCTACGCCAGCAACGAAACCGACGTGCTGATGCCAGCGCCTATCTGCTTCTCGCACCGTCTGGTCGAGCGCCAGGCCGAAGCACGCAAGTCCGGCCTGCTGCCGTGGCTGCGCCCGGACGCCAAGTCGCAGGTCACCTGCCGCTACGAGAACGGTAAGGTAGTCGGCATCGACGCCATCGTTCTGTCGACCCAGCACAACCCTGAAGTCTCGCAAAAAGACCTGCAGGAAGCGGTGATGGAGCTGATCGTCAAGCACACCCTGCCGGCCGAGCTGCTGCACAAGGGCACCCAGTACCACATCAACCCGACCGGCAACTTCATCATCGGTGGCCCGGTGGGCGACTGCGGCCTGACCGGCCGCAAGATCATCGTCGACTCCTACGGCGGCATGGCCCGTCACGGTGGTGGCGCGTTCTCCGGCAAAGACCCATCCAAGGTCGACCGCTCCGCCGCCTACGCCGGCCGCTACGTGGCCAAGAACATCGTTGCCGCTGGCCTGGCCGAGCGTTGCGAGATCCAGGTGTCCTACGCCATCGGCGTGGCCCAGCCGACCTCCATCTCGATCAACACCTTCGGCACCGGCAAGGTCTCCGACGACAAGATCATCCAGCTGGTGCGCGAGTGCTTCGACCTGCGTCCGTACGCCATCACCAAGATGCTCGACCTGCTGCACCCGATGTACCAGGAAACCGCTGCTTACGGTCACTTCGGCCGCGAACCGCAGCAGAAGACTGTCGGCGACGACACCTTCACCACCTTCACCTGGGAGCGTACCGACCGCGCCCAGTCGCTGCGTGACGCTGCCGGCCTGTAATTCTCCTACAGCGGTATATGAAAGCCCCTGCCGAGTGATCGGCAGGGGCTTTTTCATGACATATCGGCTGACAACTGCGCGGCGCAACGCTCGCTCCCGTTACCTAGGCTGAGGCCGCCCCCCGCCAAGCAAGGAAGCTGGCAATGCCATTGCTGCTCTTTTTCCTGATTTTTCTGTCGTACAACGCGCAAGCCACTGGCTGCCCGAGCTGGTCGGCCGAACGGGCGCGCGCAGAAGTCACCCGCCTGCGCGAGACGGTTCGCCAGTGGGATGACCATTACCATCGGCTGGGCACGTCCCTGGTGCCCGACGAAGTCTATGACCAGAGCCGAATACGCCTGCTGCATCTGCAAGGGTGCTTCGCGCTGGAGAGCGAGCTGGACTCTTTGGCCAGCGCACGCGGGCCAATTGCCCACCCGATCCGCCACACCGGCGTCGACAAGCTGCCAGACGAACAGGCCGTGACCAAATGGATGGACGGCAAGACAGGTGTCTGGCTGCAACCGAAGGTCGATGGCGTCGCGGTGACCCTGGTCTATCGGCAAGGCAGGCTGGTTCAGCTGCTCAGTCGCGGTGACGGCACCCAGGGCCATGACTGGAGTCGACATATCGACGCGCTCGAAGGCATAACCCGGCACCTGCCAAGCCCGCTGGACCTGACCCTGCAAGGGGAGCTTTACATGCGCCTGGCTGAACATGTGCAAGCGCAGGCCGGCAGCGTCAATGCTCGCGCCACTGTCGCGGGGCTGTTGGCGCGCAAGCAGCTGGACCATGAACAAGGCGCAGACATTGGGCTGTTTGTCTGGGATTGGCCGCATGGGCCGAGCGACCAAGGCGAGCGGGTGGCGCAGCTGGCTACGCTGGGTTTCCCCGACAGTCAACGCTTCAGCGTGGCCATCAACCGTGCTGACGAGGCTGCGCACTGGCGCCAGCACTGGTATCGCACTGCCCTGCCCTTTGCCACGGACGGGGTGATCCTGCGCCAGAACTCACGGCCATCCGCCGAACGCTGGCAGGCCAATGCACCTTACTGGATTGCGGCCTGGAAATACCCCTTTAGCCAAGCGTTGACCGAGGTACGTGACGTGCACTTTCGCATCGGCCGCACGGGCAGAATCACGCCCATCCTGAAGCTGCAACCGGTGCATCTCGACGACCGCCGTGTTGCCCAGGTGAGCCTGGGCTCCCTGGCTCGCTGGCAGGCTCTCGACATTCGCCCTGGAGACCAGGTTGCAATAAGCCTGGCGGGGCTGACCATTCCGCGTTTCGAGCAAGTCGTGCACCGCGCCACCGAGCGCCGCACCGTAACAACGCCTGCGCTGGATCAATACGGCCCCCTGACTTGCTGGCAGGCTGATGAACAGTGCGAAGAACAGTTTGTTGCCCGCCTCACCTGGCTCAGTGGCAAACAAGGCCTGGCCATGCCGGGCACTGGGCCCGCAACCTGGCGAAGGCTGGTACAGGCCGGGCTGGTAACGTCGCTGGCAGACTGGCTGGCGCTGGACGCCGAGCGACTGGCTAAGCTACCTGGCATCAGCGAAACCAGCGCCAGGCGCCTGCAACGAAGCTTCGAGGCCGGCCGCAGCAGGCCGTTCGCCCAGTGGGTCAGCGGTCTGGGCGTGCCGATACCACGCAACTCACCGCTCGAAGGCGATTGGGCAGCCCTCGCCAGGCGCTCGGCCGCGCAATGGCAAGCCTTGCCCGGTATGGGTGCAACCCGCGCCAGCCAGTTACAAGCTTTTTTTGCTGAGCAGCCCGTGCAGGCCTTGGCTCAACAGCTGAGTGAACGCGGCATCGAGGGGTTTGCTGATGTTGCCACCCGTGAGAGGCAATGAGTTTTAACAAAATCTGAGGTAGGTAAATGCCACGATTGCCCCAGAAATATCCAACAAGGGTTCCTAAATCGTCAAAAGCAAGGCAGGATTTGCCCCATCTTTTGCTGCCCCGCCCCCTCAAGGAGGCTCTGATGAAATTGATTTCCACCCTGGCTCTGCTGACCACACTTGGACTCGCTGCCGGTGTTGCCCAAGCCGCCCAGCCCGACGCGGGCCTGACCGGTTGCGCCGCCAAGCGCAGTGCCATCGAAAACCAGCTGAAAATCGCCCGCGACCACGGCAACAGCGACCAGGTGGCAGGGCTCGAGGAAGCACTGCGTGGCGTTGACAATTGCACCGACGCCAGCCTGCGCAAAGAGCGCGAGCAGAAAGTGCTCGAGGCTCGTCACGAGGTGGCACAGCGCGAGAAAGACCTGAAAAAGGCCGAGAAAAAAGGCGACGCGGAAAAAATCAACAAGCGCAAGGACAAGCTTGCCGAGTCCCGTAAAGAACTGCAGGAAGCCGTGGACGACCTGGACCGCTGATCTTGCCTGATCGCCTGTTGACCCAGGCGATCAATGATTGCGGAATTCGGTATGGCACGCCTTGCACGCCGCTTCGACCTTGTCCATCGGTGCCTTCAATTGCGCCGCATCCAACGGCTGGGTCCGCGTCACGTCGACCAACTCACCGGTCACGCCCTCGAGTTGCCGGGCAAGGTCATGGAAACGCGCCTGCCGCTCCCACACCTCCGCTCGCGCGCTGCTGTCGCCCTCATCACGCACCTGGGGAAAATGCTGCCACGGCGCGTGGGCCAGGCCATCGAGCTTCAACGCACCATCGGCGAACTTCACCCCATCGAAAGGCAACCGGCCGCGCAACATGCCACCCATGTCTTCGCTGGTCTTGAGCATGTCCTTGAAAATTGCCTTGCGTTTGCCCAGCGGCGAGTTCGGGTCGACCCGGTCACAGGCCGTCAGGGCAAGGGCAGCGAGCAGTACTACGGTCAATCGCTTGAACATCACGGTCACTTCAGCCTACGCAAAGGGCCGGCCAGTATCGCCGGCCGTCGGGCAAAGACCAATAGCCACATAAATAACAAGGGCGAATTTTCATGTTCGCCAGCCATAGGTACCCACTGATGAAATCTGCCCTGCGCCACTTGGCCTGGACACTCCCGGCACTCGCTTTACTGGTCGGCTGCAACGGCGGCGAGAATGCCAAGCCCGAGCCTCACGCCATCGCCACCTATGCCCCGGCCACCTGGAAAGACCTGCCTGCGGTCAGCGATGAAGACCTGATGGCCGGCTTCTATGCCTGGCGCAGCGGCTGCGAGAAGCTCAAGCGCGACCCGGTGTGGGCCGCCACCTGCGAAGCAGCCGGCAGCAACACGGCCAGCGCCGCCCAGATACGTACCTTCCTCGAGCAGAACCTTCAGGTCTATGGCCTGCGTTCCGCCGATAACAACGCCAACGGCCTGATCACCGGTTACTACGAACCCGTCTACCCTGGCAGCCTGAAGCGCACCGAAGCGGCACACGTGGCGGTTTATGGCGTACCCGATGACATGGTCGTGGTCGACCTGGCCAGCGTGTACCCCGAACTCAAGGGCAAGCGCCTGCGTGGCCGCCTGGACGGTCGCGTGCTCAAGCCCTACGACACCGCCGAGGTGATCAGCCGCGAGGGCGTAAAGGCGCCCGTGCTGGCCTGGCTGACCGACCCGATGGACCTGCAGTTCCTGCAGATCCAGGGCTCAGGCCGGGTCCAGCTGGAAGATGGTCGCCAGTTGCGCCTCGGTTATGCCGACCAGAACGGCCACCCCTACCGCCCAATCGGCCGCTGGCTGGTGGAGCAAGGCCAGTTGAAAAAAGAAGACGTGACCATGGGCAGCATCCACGCCTGGGCCATGGCCAACCCTCAGCGTGTGCCGGAACTGCTGGCCAGCAACCCCAGCTACGTCTTTTTCAGTGCCCGCCCGGACAGCAACGAAGGGCCACGCGGCTCGCTGAACGTGCCACTGACAGCCGGCTACAGCGTGGCCATCGACCGCAAGGTGATCCCCCTGGGCAGCTTGCTGTGGCTGTCGACCACACGCCCCGACGGCACGCCGGTGGTGCGCCCGGTGGGTGCTCAGGATACCGGTGGGGCTATTGCTGGCGAAGTGCGAGCGGACCTGTTCTGGGGGACCGGGCCTGAGGCCGGTGAACTGGCGGGCAACATGAAGCAGCAGGGGCAGATCTGGATGCTCTGGCCTAAAGGCAAGCCGCTGCCTGAAGTGCCGAAAGTGCTCTGATATTTGCCGGGTGCTTCGCGGGCAAGCCCGCTCCCACAAGTACTGCACAGGTCTCCAGGCCTGTGGAGACCCTGTGGGAGCGGGTTTACCCGCGAATCAGGCGACTCGGTATCAGACCGATACCCCGAAGAAGGCCACGATGATCGCCAGCCCGGCAAACCACACCAGCGACCGCAAAGCAGCCCAATCGGCCAGGTAGCAGATGATGTACAGCAAACGGCTGGTGATATACATCACCCCCAGCACATCCTGGGTCACCTGCTCGGCATTGCCGACGATATCCGCCACCAATACCGCCGCAGCAAAGGCCGGGAAGGCCTCGTAGCCATTCTGCTGCGCAGCATGGGCACGCCGTGGCAGGCCCGACAAGGTGTCGAGAAAGGCCCGCGGATCATGATTGTCCTTCAGGCCGAAACGGCCGCTGCTCACCTTGGCAATCAAGGCACACAGCGGATTCAACAGCAGCGCGATCAGGATGCACCACAGGGCAACGGTCATGCTCATGACTCCTTGTTCGAAAATGGGTTAGAGCTTCATCACCAGCATGCCCGCCAGGACCAGCCCGCAAGCTAGGAGTCTCGGCCCGCCAAAAGGTTCTTTGAGGTAGCGCATGCCCAGCAGCACCACCAGGATCACACTCAACTCGCGCAAGGCCGCCGCTTCGGCCACCGAGCCCAGGTGCATGGCCCACAGCACTAGTGCGTAACTGAACAGCACGCAAAAGCCCACCGCCAGCCCCAGCCGCCATTGTGTACGCCAGAACAGCACGAACGGCGCCCGCCGCGCCACGCCGGCCAGCAGCGGGAATGGCCAGGCACTGAGCAGCGTCAACCACACCAGGTAGTCCCAGGGTTTACCCCACAACCGCACCGCCTGGCCGTCGAACCAGGTGTAGCAGCCAATGCACAGGCCGATCAGCGCCACCACCGGCAGCATCGACCAAGGCAACCGCTCGCCCCCGCCACCCTGCCACAACAGGCAAGCCATGCCACACGGGATCAGCAGGATGCCGATGATCTGCTGCTGGCTGAGCGACTCACCGGCAAATGCCAGGGTCAGCCCCAGCACCACCAGCGGCGACAGGCCGCGCATCAGAGGATAGACCAGCCCCAGGTCACCGACCCGATAGGCCTGGATCAGCAGAAAGCGGTACACCTGTTCGGCTAGCGCCGACGCCAGCAGCCAAGGCCAGATCCCGGCGGGCGGGAACTCGGTGAAGGCCACGGCGAGCACGGCAAATACCAGCGCCACCACATCCATGCTGGCAATCACCAGCAGGCGCTCGCCGCTGAATTTGATCAGGGTGTTCCAGGTCGCGTGCAGCAGGGCGGCGACCAATACCAGGGAAGTTGCCAGCACGCCTTGGGGTCCTTGTGACGTTTTGAGGGATGAATATATAGCGTTGGGGGGCGAGTTGCCTGTGATGTGTTCGCCGATGGAGATGCAGCGCCCGGCCGCCATAATGCCTCCTCTAGCAGTGAATACCCGGAACGATTTCAACAATCCTGGTCAAATCCTGTGTCCCGAGACCCTCGCCAGATCATCAAAGAACTGCCCGAGTCATTCGGGTAACGACTTGGAAGCCATTGTCACAGGAATCGGGATGCTTGAATTAGTTGCCGCGTTTATCTGCCTCACCACCCTCCTCACCTATGTAAATTACCGTTTCATCGGCCTGCCACCCGCCATCGGCGTGATGGTCACGGCATTGCTGTTCTCCCTGATGTTGCAGGGCCTGAGCCTGATCGGCTTTCCTGGCCTGGAAGAACGCGTCGAAGGCCTGATGAACCAGATCGATTTCAACGACCTGCTGATGCACTGGATGCTGGCGTTCTTGCTGTTCGCCGGCGCACTGCACGTCAACCTCAGCGACCTGCGCAGCTACCGCTGGCCGATCGGCCTGCTGGCCACCCTGGGGGTGCTGATCGCCACCGTGGTGATCGGCTACCTGTCGCACTGGGTTTTCGCCCTGTTCGGCTGGCAGGTGCCACTGATCTATTGCCTGCTGTTCGGCGCACTGATCTCCCCGACCGACCCGATCGCCGTGCTGGGTGCACTGCGTACCGCCAACGCCTCCAAACCCCTGAAGACCACCATCGTGGGTGAATCGTTGTTCAACGACGGTACCGCAGTCGTGGTGTTCACCGTGCTGCTGGGCATCATCCAGCTGGGCGAAACACCGAGCGTCTCCGACACCGCCATCCTGTTCGCGCGCGAGGCCATTGGCGGCGTTTTGTTCGGCGGCGTGATCGGCTATGCCACCTACCGCATGATCAAAAGCGTCGAGCAGTACCAGGTCGAGGTGATGCTGACCCTGGCATTGGTGATCGGCGGTTCGGCAATGTGCTACGAGCTGCACGTTTCGGCGCCGATCGCCATGGTGGTCGCCGGCCTGATCATCGGCAACCTGGGGCGCAACCTGGCGATGAACGACATGACCCGCCGCTACATGGACGGTTTCTGGGAACTGATCGACGACATGCTCAATGCCCTGCTGTTCGCCCTGATCGGTCTGGAGCTGTTGCTGCTTCCGTTCAACTGGCTGCACCTGGCGGCGGGCGGTGTGCTGGCACTGGCCGTGCTGCTGTCGCGCCTGCTGACCGTGGCGCCGGCGATCGTGCTGTTGCGGCGCTGGCGGCCCGTGCCGAAAGGCACCGTACGGGTACTGACCTGGGGTGGACTGCGTGGCGGGGTTTCGGTGGCCCTGGCGCTGTCGCTGCCATTGGGCGAGGAACGTGACCTGCTGCTGTCGATCACCTACATCGTGGTGTTGTCATCGATCCTGGTGCAGGGCTTGAGCATTGGCCGGGTGGTGCGCAAGGTCAGCACACAGCCTTGAGAATGCCGGGGCCGCCTTGCGGCCCAATCGCGACGCAAGGCCGCTCCTACAGAAAATTGCAGTCTCCTGTGGAAGCAGCTTTTGTGTCGCGAAAGGGCTGCAAGGCAGCCCCAGAATAGTCACTCGACCGCGGAGTCCGGGAACTGGTCCTGGACATACTTGATCTCGGTCCGCCCATGGGCTGCCGGCAAACCATCATCGCCCAGGTTGACGAAGACCATCTTGTCGACCGTCAGGATGCTCTTGCGGGTGATCTTGTTGCGCACTTCGCACTTGAGGGTGATCGACGTACGGCCAAACTCGGTGGCAGTGATGCCCAATTCAATGATGTCGCCCTGACGCGAAGCACTGACGAAGTTGATCTCCGACATGTACTTGGTCACCACTCGCTGGTTGCCCAGCTGGACGATGGCATAAATTGCCGCTTCTTCGTCGATCCAGCGCAGCAGGCTGCCGCCGAACAGCGTGCCGTTGGGGTTGAGGTCTTCGGGTTTTACCCATTTGCGGGTGTGAAAGTTCATCTGTACTCCTGACCTGCTTGGCTAACGTGAAGTAATGATGGCAGAGCGGCCGCCAGCGCTCCATTGAACATCGACTATCGTCGCGATAAATCGACAGAAAGCCTTGGGTGTGTCACACAGCCGAGGCTATAATCGCTGCCGTTTCACATGGCTGCCCACAGCGGCACCATGCCCGCCACCCACCCGAGGGGCGCTGCAGCAGGGTCACCCTGTCAGGCTCGGATGGGGCGTTGTCCGCTTCTGCGGACGCTTAACGCACAACGGCGCCCATTCGCATACTACGAATGGAGGCTCTCATGAGCGCTGTAAACACGCCTGCAGGTTTTACCGATTTCAAAGTCGCCGACATCTCCCTGGCCGCCTGGGGCCGTCGCGAAACCATCATCGCCGAATCGGAAATGCCTGCCCTGATGGGCCTGCGTCGCAAGTACCTCGCTGAGCAGCCGCTCAAGGGTGCGAAGATTCTGGGTTGCATCCACATGACCATTCAGACTGCCGTGCTGATCGAAACCCTGGTTGCCCTGGGTGCCGAAGTGCGTTGGTCGTCCTGCAACATCTTCTCCACCCAGGACCAGGCCGCTGCCTCCATCGCTGCCGCCGGCATTCCTGTTTTCGCCTGGAAAGGTGAAACCGAGGAAGAGTACGAGTGGTGCCTGGAGCAGACCATCCTCAAGGATGGCCAGCCATGGGACGCCAACATGATCCTCGACGACGGCGGCGACCTGACCGAGCTGCTGCACAAGAAATACCCGGCCGTCCTGGACCGCGTTCACGGTGTCACCGAAGAAACCACCACTGGCGTGCACCGCCTGCTGGACATGCTGGCCAAAGGCGAGCTGAAAGTCCCGGCGATCAACGTCAACGACTCGGTCACCAAGAGCAAGAACGACAACAAGTACGGCTGCCGTCACAGCCTGAACGATGCCATCAAGCGCGGCACCGACCACCTGCTGTCGGGCAAGCAGGCACTGGTGATCGGCTACGGTGACGTGGGCAAGGGTTCGGCCCAGTCCCTGCGCCAGGAAGGCATGATCGTCAAGGTCACCGAAGTTGACCCGATTTGCGCCATGCAGGCCTGCATGGACGGTTTCGAGCTGGTCTCGCCGTTCATCGACGGTATCAACGACGGCACCGAAGCCAGCATCGACAAGGCACTGCTGGGCAAGATCGACCTGATCGTCACCACCACCGGTAACGTCAACGTCTGCGACGCCAACATGCTCAAGGCCCTGAAGAAGCGCGCCGTGGTCTGCAACATCGGCCACTTCGACAACGAAATCGACACCGCCTTCATGCGCAAGAACTGGGCATGGGAAGAGGTCAAGCCACAGGTGCACAAGATCCACCGTACCGGCGCTGGCGACTTCGACCCGCAGAACGACGACTATCTGATCCTGCTGGCCGAAGGCCGCCTGGTGAACTTGGGTAACGCCACTGGCCACCCAAGCCGCATCATGGACGGTTCGTTCGCCAACCAGGTGCTGGCGCAGATCTTCCTGTTCAAGCAGAAGTACGCTGACCTGTCGGCCGAGAAGAAAGCCGAACGCCTGACCGTTGAAGTGCTGCCGAAGAAACTCGACGAAGAAGTGGCCCTGGAAATGGTCCGCGGCTTCGGTGGCGTGGTCACCCAGCTGACCAAGCAGCAGGCCGACTACATCGGTGTGACCGTCGAAGGCCCGTTCAAGCCGCACGCCTACCGCTACTAAGCGGCAAGCGCCAGGCGGCAAACCGCCTGGCGCTTGTAGTCGTTTAATCTTGATCGATGCCCAAGCCAGGCCGGCCCACACCGCCCTGGCTTTTACTTGCAGCTTGCGGCCCAGGCTTGCAGCTGAGGAAACAGAGATGTCACAAGAACGCCGCTACAGTTTCGAATTTTTCCCGACCAAGACCGATGCCGGTCACGAAAAGCTGATGGGCGTTGCCCGCCAGCTGGCTGCCTATAACCCGGACTTCTTCTCCTGCACCTATGGTGCCGGGGGCTCCACCCGCGATCGCACGCTGAACACCGTGCTGCAGCTGGAAAACGAAGTTAAGGTCCCAGCCGCTCCGCACCTGTCATGCGTCGGCGACACCAAGGACGAGCTGCGCGCCTTGCTGGCCGAGTACAAGGCTGCCGGCATCAAGCGTATCGTCGCCCTGCGTGGCGACCTGCCTTCCGGCATGGGCATGGCCAGTGGTGAACTGCGTTATGCCAGCGACCTGGTCGAGTTCATCCGCCAGGAAACCGGCGATCACTTCCACCTGGAAGTTGCCGCCTATCCGGAAATGCACCCACAGGCGCGCAACTTCGAGGTCGACCTGGGCAACTTCGTGCACAAGGTCAAGGCCGGTGCCGACAGTGCCATCACCCAGTACTTCTTCAACGCCGACAGCTACTTCTACTTCGTCGAACGCGCACAGAAGATGGGTGTGGACATCCCTGTGGTGCCCGGCATCATGCCGATCACCAACTACAGCAAACTGGCACGCTTCTCCGATGCCTGCGGCGCCGAGATCCCGCGCTGGATCCGCAAGCAACTGGAAGCCTATGCCGACGATACCGCCAGCATCCAGGCCTTTGGCGAAGAAGTCATCACCCGCATGTGCGAGCAACTGCTGCAAGGCGGCGCACCGGGCCTGCACTTCTATACCCTTAACCAGGCCGAAGCGAGCCTGGCGATCTGGAACAACCTGAAGCTGCCACGCTGAAACTTTTTGGCACCAACAGATTCAGAAACAATTAAGGCTTTAGTCGTAGACTAGAGCCTTAATTATTCACAGGCTCTGACAGGTGTCGTCTGCAATGCAACATTTCTTGCCATCACGCCCCCAGCTCGTGTACCTGGCATTCGGCCCGGCCACCTATCACCAGGAAGCCTGTTTCAGCATCGTCAGCGCCCTTGCGCATCTGGGAAACAGTGCCAACCCGGCCATCGACATCCAGGTCTATACCGACAATGCCGAGCCGTACGGCAAACTGCCGGTGGCCGTCCATCTGCTAGACGAAGCTACCCGCAAGGCCTGGAACCAGCCCCACGGCTATCACTTCCGCAGCAAGCATGTGCTGATGCGCCAAGTGCTACAGCAGCATCCTCAAGCCGTGCTGATCGACACCGATACTTTCTTCCGCAAGTCGCCGCTGCATCTGTTCCAGCGGGTCAAACCCGGCACACTGTTGTGCAACGCCATCGGCGCGCGCTACGGCGAGAATCAGAAGTGCCTGCTGTACACAAACCTGCTTGGCATTCTCGAATCACGCGGCCTGGCTGACTGCCAGATGCCACTGGTCAACTCGGGCGTGATCGGGCTGTGCGCCGAGGACACCGATGTCCTGGACCGCTCCATTGCCATGATGGACGAGTTCTACCCGTTGGCCCGCACCGCCTACACCCTGGAAGAGTTCTGCCTTGCGGTGGCCGCTTACCGCAAGATGGAGCTTGCCGAATGCACCGACGTCATTCACCACTACTGGAGCCGCAAAGCCCAGTTCCGCGCCAAGATCCAGGCCTGGCTGCGTAAACACGGCGATGCCCCACTGGGCGAGGCGGCGCTGGCCGATGTGGTATTGGTCAACGACCAACTGCCACGCCCACCCACCCTGCAACGTCTGGGTTACAAGGCCTTGAGCCTGACCATGCCCAGCCGGGAGCGGCAGTTCGTGCGCGAACTGCTATATGGCTGCTACCCCTACCCCAACGAGTTCGATCGCGCCTGTGCTTCGGCCTGGTGGGACAAGGCACTGGAAAACCTCAACGAACGCTACGGGCGCATCGAACCCGAGCAGTTGCGCCAGTGCTTGCGCCACCCGAGCCTGCGCCTGTCACTGGGCGGCCGACGCAAGGATATCGAGGCACACCTGCTGCGTTCTTCCCATCGCTGATGGCTGCCACCCGGGGGGGCTATCTTCACTGGCCTTGCCTCTGGTGAGCGCGTAATCTCGCGCCATGCCACACATCGTCCACCTGCTGTGCATCCTGCTGCTCGCCTGCCTGAGCCCGATGGCGCTGGGCGAGCGGCTGCGCCTGGTCAGCGACGACTGGGCACCGTATGTGTATCGCGATGGCGGCCGGGTCAGGGGGATAGATTACGAAGTCACCACCGAAGTGTTCCGCCGCCTGGGTGTCGAGGTGGACTGGCAATTCCTGCCGTGGAAGCGTTGCCTGGCCTTGGTGGAGCAGGGGCTGGCTGACGGGGTGATGGACGTTTTTCAAGTCGAGTCGCGCAAAACGTACCTGGTCTACCCGGCTGAGCCCATGTCCAATGTCGAGTTCGTGCTATATCAGGCCAGCGACCGGCGCCATGCCATCCACCAGCTGAATGACCTTGCCGGCCTGACCGTCGGCACTTCGCCGGGTTACGCCTACGACAAGGCATTCAACGAATCTGCGGATTTCCGCCGCGAAACCGCGCCGAGCCACGAAGCCAACTTCGGCAAGCTCATCCGCGGGCGCATCGATCTGCTGATCACCGACCGCCTGGTCGGGCGGTACCTGCGCCAGCAGCTTGGCCTCGAACAGCAGGTCGAAGAGCTGCCCCTGGTCATCAGCAGTCAGCCGCAATACCTGGGCCTTGCACGCAAACCGGGCCGCGAACAACTGGCACTGGCGTTTACCGAGGAGCTGCGCCGCTTCAAGCAGGAACCGGCATTCGAGGCGATTATCGAACACTACATCGGCGACGCTGGCGATCTTGTCGGCGCCGTTGAGCAGCAGGAAAGCAGCACGCTGCGCTAGCTCTGTTATACTCGGGCCTTCCCGCCCGGCTCACGCCCGGACGCTCGGCCTCGCAACAGGCATCCCGATCGGCATTGACGCACCTTTGCGTCCACCCTCCGCTTCCCGGATGTGCAGTGAAAGCCCAGCTGGACCGGACGCGATCGCATCCCTTAGATGCCCGTCGCGCCAGGCAGAACATCCCAACGGGCCCAGCCCCCACGAGAACAGGATTGCCCATGTCCTTTGCTTCCCTCGGTCTCTCCGAGGCTCTTGTCCGCGCTATCGAGGCAGCGGGCTACACCCAGCCAACCCCGGTGCAACAGCGGGCCATTCCCGCCGTGTTGCAAGGCCGCGACCTGATGGTTGCCGCACAGACCGGTACTGGTAAGACCGGCGGCTTCGCCTTGCCGATCCTCGAGCGCCTGTTCCCGGCCGGCCACCCTGACAAATCCCAGCGGCACGGCCCACGCCAGCCACGCGTGCTGGTCCTGACCCCGACCCGCGAACTCGCCGCCCAGGTTCACGACAGCTTCAAGGTGTACGCCCGCGACCTGCCACTGGTCAGCGCCTGCATCTTCGGCGGTGTCGGCATGAACCCGCAGATCCAGGCCATTGCCAAGGGTGTCGACGTGCTCGTCGCCTGCCCGGGGCGCTTGCTCGACCTGGCCGGCCAAGGCAAGGTCGACCTGGCCCACGTGGAAATCCTGGTCCTCGACGAAGCCGACCGCATGCTCGACATGGGCTTCATCCATGACGTCAAGAAGGTCCTCGCCCGCCTGCCGGCCAAGCGCCAGAACCTGCTGTTCTCGGCAACCTTCTCCAAGGACATCACCGACCTGGCCGACAAGCTCCTGCACAACCCGGAGCGCATCGAGGTCACCCCGCCGAACACCACGGTCGAGCGTATCGAACAGCGCGTCTACCGCCTGCCGGCCAGCCACAAGCGCGCCTTGCTGGCGCACCTGATCACGCTGGGTGCCTGGGAGCAGGTACTGGTGTTCACCCGCACCAAGCACGGCGCCAACCGCCTGGCTGAGTACCTGGAAAAGCACGGCCTGACCGCCGCCGCTATCCACGGTAACAAGAGCCAGAACGCCCGCACCAAGGCACTGGCCGATTTCAAGGCCAACAGCGTGCGCGTGCTGGTGGCCACCGACATCGCCGCCCGTGGTCTGGACATCGATCAGCTGCCCCATGTGGTCAACTTCGAGCTGCCGAACGTCGAGGAAGACTACGTGCACCGCATCGGCCGTACCGGCCGTGCCGGGCGCTCGGGCGAAGCCATCTCCATGGTCGCGCCGGATGAAGAGAAGCTGCTCAAGAGCATCGAGCGGGTCACCAAGCAGAAGATCCCCGATGGCGACTGGATGGGCTTCGATGCCAGCCAGGTAGAGGCCGAAAAGCCTGAGGTGCGCGAGCGCCAGCAGAACAGCGGCCGCGGCGGTCGCAATCAGCAGCAGGCCCGTGGTGAAGGCGGCAAAGATGCCAATGGTGGCCGCAAGGACAAGGGCAAGGACAAAGGAAAGGCCAAGCAGCAGGCTGCGGACAAGCCGGCCGACAAGGAAAAGTCCGGCGACAGGCAGCAAGCGCGCAAGCCGCGTGACAAGAAGCCGCGCCAGCAGCAACAGGCCAGCAACACCCCTGCACCGAAAGTACCTGCCGACCGTGATCCGGAAGAGTTCCTGGACGACGAGATCGACAACTTCGGTAACCGCGCCGACTACGTCAGCCCTTACCAGAACGGTAAAGGCCAAGGCCGCAACCGCCGTCCAGGCGGCGCAGGTCAAGGCCAGGGCCAAAGCCAAGGCAGCGGCCAGCGCAGCAACAACGGCGGTGGCCAAGGCCAGGGCCGCAATGCGGGCGGACAACAGCGCAGCGCCAGCGGCGACAAGCGTCCGCGCAACAACAATGGTGGCGGTGCCCGTCGCGACAACAATGGCGGTGGCCGTAACCGCTCGGCTGGCCGTGACGATGCCTCTCGCCAGGAGCCGGCAGTACGCAGCACGCGCGAACAGCACCAGCCGGTGATCATCCGCAAGGAATCCAAGCTCGATCGTTACCCAACGCCCGAGCAACTGGACGACCTGCCGAGCCGCCCTCGCGGTGAGCGTCCTGCACTGCTCACCCGCAAGGGCTGAGCCGAGCATCAGGCATAAAAAAACGCCGCCCAATGGGCGGCGTTTTTATTGCCTGAGCAATGTTTACTTCTGCTTCACGCCTTCGACACTGATGTCCAGGTCCAGGGTCTGCGAAGTCGGGCCTGGGCCTTTGATACCGAAGTCGTTCAGGTTCAGGGTGGTGGTAGCGTTGAAGCCAGCGCGCTCGCCGCCCCACGGGTCTTTGCCCTCACCGTTGAAGGTAGCCTTGAAGGTTACCGGCTTGGTCACGCCGTGCAGGGTCAGGTCGCCGGTCACGTCTGCAGTCTTGGCACCGGTCGATTTGACGGCGGTGGAGACGAACTTGGCATCCGGGTATTTGCTGACGTCCAGGAAGTCCTTGCTGGCGATGTGCTTGTCGCGCTCGGCATGGTTCGACCAGACACTTGCGGTCTTCAGGTCGACGTTGATCTTGCTGGCCTCAGGCTTGGCGCTGTCCCAGGAGAAGTCGCCGCTGAAGTCCTTGAACGTACCGTGGATGAAGCTGTAGCCCAGGTGGCTGATCTTCCAGTCGACGAACGCGTGCTGGCCTTCCTTGTCGATCTTGTACTCGGCGGCCATGGCCTGGCCGGCGGAGAACAGAGCGGTACCGAGCGCCAGAGCGGCAAAAGTCTTTTTCAACATCCTTACTTCCTTCCTTTGCAATTGAGGTTGAGAGTCAAGCTTTGCGGCCCAGCATGCGGGTCAGGGTCGCGTCACGGTCGATGAAATGGTGTTTCAGGGCGGCCAGGGCGTGCAGCACGGCGAAGATCACCAGGCCCCATGCCAGCCACAAATGAATGACGCCAGCCAGGTCCGCCTGATCAGGCAGGTCACTGATCAGCGCCGGCACGTCGAACAGGCCGAATACCGGGATGCCGACACCGTCGGCAGTGGAAATCAGGTATCCGGCGATCATTACCGCAAACAGCCCCAGGTACAGTGCCAGATGCCCCAGCTTGGCCGCCACGCGAGTGAGTGCCCCGTGGTTGGCCGGCGCCGGTGGTGGCGGGCTGATGAGACGCCAGACCACGCGCAACAACATCACCGCCAGCAATACCAGGCCGATGCTCTTGTGCAGGTCAGGGCCGGCCTTGCGCCAAGGGTCGTAGTAGTCGAGACCGACCATCCACAGCCCCAGGCCGAACAGGCCGAAAACTGCCAAGGCAACGCCCCAGTGCAGGACGATGCTGACCACGCCATAGCGAGAAGGTGAATTGCGCAGTTGCATGATGACGTGGTTCCCCGTGAAAGCTGTGCACAGACTAACGCGTAACGTATCGAATAAAAGATTAAAAAATTGCTTTGGATTATCGAGAAATCCGATATTTAGTGTGCGAGTTTCCTATTAAGGAAACATTAACAATAGTCGGAGAGTTAGACGTTTCCAGTACCGGCCTCTTCGAGGGCAAGCCCGCTTCCACCTGTCCGGCGCACGTCTTGAGATAGGCGCAGCACTTGTGGAAGCAGGTTTACCCGCGAAGAAGCCGGAGCAGGAATCAACCTGCTTTGGCCTGGCTATCGGTCACAGGCTTCTTGGCAGGCGCGGACTTGGCCGTGGCCTTTTTTGTCTCGACCGCCTTTTGCGCCTGCTTGGCCGCAGGCTTGGCTGCGGGCTTGTGCGCCGGTGCGTGCTTGGCGGGTGCAGCTTTGGTCGCGGCGGGCTTGGCCGGTTCTTCCTTGGCAACTTCTGCAGGTGCAGGGGTAGCAGGGGCGGCTGCAGGAGCAGGCGCCGGTGCGACTTCCTCGACCTTGGCAGTGGGTGCTGCCTTCACTTCAGGCTTGTCAGCGCCACCAAACAGGCGCGAGAAGAACCCGCCGCTGTCTTTCTTCGCCACCGCTGCGCCCGCCGTCGCCGCTGCCGCAACGGTTGCGGCCTTGGCCGGGTCGAATGACTTGCCAGCGAGCAGGTCCTGCACCTGGCTGGCAGCGCGCTGGCCACTGCGCAGAGCCCCTTCGAGGGTACCCGGATAGAGCGCATCGGTGTGCTCACCGGCAAAGGTGATGCGCTGCACCGGGCGTTCCCACAGGCGCCAGTACTTGCTGATCTGCCCCGGGCCATAAGCCAGATAAGCACCACCGGTGCCGGCATCGACGCTGTAACGCTTGACCTCGTAACCGGTGAATGCGCCACGGGCCTGTGGATAGAAGGCATGCAGGCGGATCAGGACCTGATCGACCATCTGCTTGTCGCCAAAGGCCTGCAGCAGGCGCGCATTGTCGCCCGACAGGTTGATCACCACATTGGCGCCGCCCTTGAGCGCCGGCTCGATCCACAGCATGCCGAGGCCGGCGTTACTGAAGATCTCGCCCGACATGCGCGCGCGGCTTTCCCATACAGGCTGCTTGAACTTGAGCATCAGCTGGTCGCGCCAGCCATAGTTGGTGCCTCTGAGGGCTGCCACATGCTGAGTGTCCAGGCCCGGGGTGATCTGGATCTTGGCAAGCGCCCGCAACGGCACCGCCATCACCAGGTAATCGGCCTTGTAGTCCGTGCTACCGACCTTGACCGTGACACCGTCTTTGTCCTGCACGATCGCAGAGACCGGCGAGCTGGTCTTGATGGTCTTGAGCTGCTTGACGAATGCCTGGGCCAGCACCGGGCTGCCGCCAGGCAGCCGCGCGGCACGCAGATCGCGGTCGCTGACCCCACGGTAGACGCGGTTCTGCTGGGCGAAATAGAGCAGCGACAGGCGCGATGGCTCGTCGTAACGGGTACGGATCTGCTGGTTGATCAGCTGACGTGCGGTGGACGGCAGTTGCAGCTTGTCGAGCCAGGTGGCCACGTTTATCTGGTCGAGGGCGAACAGGGTGCTGGTCGCCTGCGGGTTGAGCGGGTCGTCGATCGAGCGGGCCAGGTCGTCGAGGGTCTTCTCGTAGCGTTTGAGCGCCTCGGCGGTAGCGGGTTGCTTGGTGGCCAGGTCGGTGCCGCTGAAGTACTCACCGTCGATCAGGTAACCCGGTGTACGCACGAACTCTGGCGCGGGCAGTGTTTCAAGCTTGAAACGGTCAAGGTACTGGTTGAGCACCGGCTGAGCCTTGGCGTTGCCAATCCACTCGCTGGTGGCCAGGCCCGAACGCCCACCCATGCCCGACTTGGCCTCCAGCAGGGTGACCTGCCAGCCTTTGTTCTGCAGCTCGTAGGCCGCGGTCAGCCCTGCCAGGCCGCCACCGACCACGATTGCCGACGGTGTCTTGTCCTTTGCCAGCGCGGCGCCGCTGGACACACCGATCAATACCAACGCGCACAGGCGCACCCAAGCAGCAGCCATGTCGGCGAACTCCCAGTTGAAATTGCAGGGATGAGAAGAGGCAGGCATGCCCCGAGAGACGATGCGCTAAGAATACGTCAGGTATTCGGACCCTGCCAGCACAGCGACATCAAGTGCCTTTGGCAACTGGCATTTTTGTCACTAGCCTGGCCTCTGGCCACTAGGTGGAGCTGACGGAGATAGCTGAAAAACCGACAAAAGGAACGGCACAACGACCTTTGAGGAGCATTTTGCCGATTTCAGGTTGGGCCCGGTTTCCACACGGCCCTATCATCAGGTCATCGACGGCCCATTTCGGCGCCTGACCATTTCCACATCTCAGGCCGGCACCGTCCACATCCGCAAGCTGCAAGGGACCCGCACCAGCCCTCATTGACCACTAGCGGTTGTCCTGCCCCCTGGCTTTGCTTAGGCTTACGCGGTCAAAGCAGGCAGCAAAGCCAGGAGAAGCGCCGATGGGCCTCAACGATCAGTGGATGCAACGCGACCTCAAGGTCCTGTGGCACCCCTGCACCCAGATGAAAGACCACGAGCAACTGCCGCTGATCCCAATCAGACGTGGTGAAGGCGTATGGCTTGAAGACTTCGATGGCAAGCGCTACCTGGATGCCGTGAGCAGCTGGTGGGTCAACGTGTTCGGCCACGCCAACCCGCGCATCAACCAGCGCATCAAGGACCAGGTCGACCAGCTGGAACACGTGATCCTCGCTGGTTTCAGCCACCAGCCGGTAATCGAGCTGTCCGAGCGCCTGGTAGCCATGACACCGGCCGGCCTGGACCGGGTGTTCTATGCCGACAATGGCTCGTCGTGCATCGAAGTGGCGCTGAAGATGAGCTTCCATTACTGGCAGAACATCGGCAAACCGGCAAAAAAGCGCTTTGTCACGCTGACCAACAGCTACCACGGCGAAACCATTGCCGCGATGTCGGTGGGTGACGTGCCACTGTTCACCGAAACCTACAAGGCACTGCTGCTCGACACCCTCAAGGTGCCAAGCCCGGACTGCTACCTGCGCCCCGAGGGCATGGGCTGGGAAGAGCACTCGCGCAACATGTTTGCTGCGATGGAGCAGACCCTCGCCGAGCACCACGAAACCCTCTCGGCGGTGATCATCGAACCGCTGATCCAGGGCGCCGGTGGCATGCGCATGTATCACCCGGTATACCTCAAGCTGCTGCGCGAAGCCTGCGACCGCTATGACGTGCACCTGATCCACGACGAGATCGCCGTCGGTTTCGGCCGTACCGGCACCCTGTTCGCCTGTGAGCAGGCCGGCATCCGCCCAGACTTCCTGTGCCTGTCCAAGGCCCTGACCGGTGGCTACCTGCCGCTGGCTGCCTGCCTGACTACCGAGAAGGTGTACCAGGCGTTCTACGACGACTATCCGACCCTGCGCGCGTTCCTTCACTCGCACAGCTACACCGGCAACCCGCTTGCCTGCGCCGCCGCCCTGGCGACGCTGGACATCTTTGAACAGGACAACGTGATTGAGGCCAACAAGGCCTTGGCCACGCGCATGGCCAGCGCCACTGCGCACCTTGCCGATCATGCCCACGTCGCCGAAATTCGCCAGACCGGCATGGCCCTGGCCATCGAGATGGTCCAGGACAAGGCCACCAAGGCCGCCTATCCGTGGCAGGAGCGCCGTGGCCTGAAAGTGTTCGAACACGCCCTGACCCGCGGCGCCCTGTTGCGCCCGTTGGGCAGCGTGGTGTACTTCCTCCCGCCGTACGTGATCACCCCGGAGCAGATCGACTTCCTGGCCGAAGTGGCCAGCGAAGGCATCGACATCGCCACCCGCAACAGCGTCAGCGTTGCCGTACCGGCCAACTTCCACCCCGACTTCCGCGACCCAGGCTGAGTCCCGGCACCTGCGCCATCCTCTGTAGGAGCGGCCTTGTGTCGCGAAAGGGCCGCAAAGCGGCCCCGGCAAGTTTTGCTGCGAAACTGAAAACCTGGGGCCGCTTTGCAGCCCTTTCGCGACACAAGGCCGCGCCTACAGGGGACGATGTCCCTTCCCCATTCCGAGCTGAACCATGAGACTGTCCCGCTTCTTCATCGACGCCCCCCTGAGCCTTGGCGAGCATGACTTGCCCGAAGCCCAGGCCCACTACATCGGCCGCGTCCTGCGCATGGCCCCCGGCGACGCCGTGCAACTGTTCGACGGCAGTGGCCAGGAATTTCTCGGCCAGTTGCTCGAGGTCGGCAAGAAGACCGTGCGTGTCAGCCTCGATCAGGCCCTCGCCGGCCAACCCGACTCGCCGCTGCACGTGCATCTCGGCCAGGGCCTGTCCCGTGGCGAGCGCATGGACTGGGCAATCCAGAAGGCCACCGAGCTTGGCGCCAATGCAATCACCCCGATCGTCAGCGAACGCTGTGAAGTGCGCCTGAAAGATGAGCGTGCCGACAAGCGCCTGGCCCACTGGCGCCAGGTGGCGATCAGTGCCTGTGAACAATGCGGCCGTTCGACCCTGCCGGTCATTCACCCGCCAGTGACCTTGGCCGAGTGGCTCAAGGGCAGCGACGCCGACCTCAAGCTGGTCCTGCACCCGGTCGCCGAACCGCTGACCAGCCACGACAAGCCGGCAACGCTGGCCTTCCTGATCGGCCCGGAAGGCGGCCTGAGCGACGCGGAAGTCGAGCAGGCCAAGGCCGCTGGCTTCCATGCTGCACGCCTCGGCCCGCGGGTCTTGCGCACCGAGACCGCGCCAGTGGTGGCGCTGTCGGTGGCGCAGCAGTTGTGGGGCGATTTCTAACGCACGTACAGCGACACCGCCACGAAGTGCATGAGGCTGCCGGCAATCACGAACAGGTGCCAGATGCCGTGCCAGTGGCGGAAGCGGCTGTCGAAGGCGAAGAAGATGATGCCGACGGTATAGAACACGCCGCCGGCCGCCAGCCAGGCGAAGCCCGCAGTACCGAGGCTTTGCAGCAATGGCTTGACCGCCACCAGCACGATCCAGCCCATCACTGCATAAATGATGATCGACAGGATGCGCGCCTCCGAGCGCGGCTTGATCTCCTGCAACATGCCGATCACCGCCAGCCCCCAGACCACGCCGAACAGGCTCCAGCCCCAGGGCCCACGCAGGCTGACCAGGCAAAATGGCGTGTAGCTGCCAGCGATCAACAGGTAGATCGACAGGTGATCGAGCTTGCGCATGATCACCTTCGCCCGCCCGCGGGTGCTGTGGTAGAGCGTGGAAATGCTGTAGAGCAACAGCAAGGTGCTGCCGTAGATGGAGAAGCTGACGATCTTCCAGGGGTCGCCCTGCAGGCCCGCGACGACGATCAGCCAGATGCCACCGATACAGGCCAGGACAGCACCGACCAGGTGGGTCCAGGCATTGAAGCGTTCACCGTAGTACATGCAAACATAGACCTCCTGATCCGAGCTGGGTTCCTATTCCGGCCCTTTCGCGGCAGTTCGACGCCTCGCTAAACCCTCTCCCAAAGGAATTGCACAGGCTTCAAAGGCAGTGCAATTACTGTGGGAGCGGGTTCACCCGCGAAAGGGCCATCAGCCCGTGCATCCTACCCAAGGGCAGGTTGCAGTTCCGCGTCACGCACCAACCGTTCCAGCCCGACCAGGTCCGGCACCCGCGCCACTTGTTCCCCCACCTGCACGGCGGCCAGCTCCAGGCTGCCCAGCGGCACATCCACATAGTTGAGCTGATTATCGAGCTTGCACGAGCGGGGGATGTCCTGCAGCAGCACCGCCAGATAGCGCAGGCCGGTATCCCCCAGCGCATTGAGCACCACGATCCGCGCGCGCTCGCCGCACGGTGTTTCACCACCACAGGCTGCCTCGAAGCCGATCAACGGCAAATGTTGCTGGCGCCAGTCGATCCAGCCCAGGTGCCAGGCTGGGTCGCCCGGATCGCACACCAGGTTACGCTGGCCGATCAGCTCGACCACTGCGACGTTGGGCAACACCAAGGTGCGGTCGCCCAACGGCAACAGCAGGCCGGTAAGGCTGCTGCGCTGCCCTGCAATCAGTTCAAGCATGGCGATGGCTCCAGTGGGCGATGCTCTGCAGCAGCACCGACTCCTGATAAGGTTTGCCCAGGTAATCGTTGACGCCAATGGCCATGGCCCGGTCGCGATGCTTCTGCCCGGTGCGTGAAGTGATCATGATGATCGGCAGGTCTTTCAGGCGCTCGTCGCGGCGAATTCGGGTGGCCACTTCGAAACCGTCCATACGCGGCATCTCGATGTCCAGCAACAGCACGTCCGGCCGGTGCTCTTCCAGCAGGGCCATGGCATCGACACCATCCTTGGCGGTCATCACGTTCATGCCATGGCGCTCCAGTAGCCGGCTGGTGACCTTGCGCACGGTGACCGAGTCGTCCACCACCATCACCAGCGTAGCCCTTCGCGGTGCCGGGCCGAACAAGGTGCGCTGCACCCCACTGCCACCGGGCAGGCGTGCCAACCGCCGCTGCTGGCCGCGCAGCTGCCCCAGCAGGTCAAGGATCAGCACCACCCGGCCATCACCGAGCAAGGTCGCACCCGAGAGCCCCGCCACCGCGGCAAACTGCGGGCCGAGGCTCTTGACCACGATTTCACGGCTCGGCGACAGGCTGTCCACCTGGATAGCGAACGACTGCTCCTGGGAATGCACAAGCAACACCGGCAACGGCACGCTCTGCCCCAGCAGCACGGGGCGCGGCAGACCTTGCAGCAGCTCGCCCAGGTAACGCAAAGCGTACTCATGGCCGCCGTAGACATATCGCGGGGTATCCAGTTGGTAACAGGCGGCCAGTTCAGCCGGCGGTACACGCACAATACCCTCAATGGTGTTGAGCGGAATGGCGTACTGCTCTTCGCCCAGGTGCACCATCAAGGCGCGGTTGATCGACACGGTGAACGGCAAGCGGATCAGGAAGCGTGCGCCCTTGCCCAAGGCCGACTCGATGGTCATCGAACCGCCCAGTTGCTTGACCTCTTCATGCACCACGTCCATACCCAGGCCGCGCCCGGAAATCTGGGTGATCTTCTCGGCCGTGGAAAAGCCCGGGCGCAGGATGAATTGCAGGATCTCGTGGTCGCTCAGCTGTGCCTGAGGGTCCAGCAGGCCGCGTTTGATCGCCTTGCGCCGCACTGCTTCCAACGGTACACCGGCGCCATCGTCGGTCATCTCGATGACGATGTCGGCGCCTTCATGCAGCAGGTTCAGGTGAATGGTGCCCTGCTCCGGCTTGCCCGCGGCCAGGCGTACCTCACGGGCTTCCAGGCCATGGTCGACGGCATTGCGCAGCATGTGCTCCAAGGGCGCGACCATGCGTTCGAGCACGCTGCGGTCCAGCTCGCCCTCGGCATTGCCGACCACCAGCTCGACTTGCTTGCCCAGCTCGCTGGCCACCTGGCGCACCACCCGCTGCAAGCGCGGCACCAGGCGTTCGAATGGCACCATCAGGGTCGCGGTCAGGCCTTCCTGCAACTGGCTGTTCACGCGCGCCTGTTGCTGCAGCAGGCTATACGCCTCCTGGGCACGCTGGGTCAGGGTTTCCTTGAGGTCGAGCAGGTCGGAGGCCGACTCGAACAGTGCCCGCGACAATTGCTGCAACTGTGAATGGCGGTCCATTTCCAGCGGGTCGAAGTCTTCGTAGGCGTCCCCCTCGAACGCCTGCCGGCTACTGATCCGCCCCTGTGTCTCGATGTCCAGGCGCAGCAGCTGGTCGCGCATGCGCTCCAGCGTGGTTTCCATCTCGTTGAGGGCGAACTGGGCGTCATTGACCTGCTGTTCGATACGGCCGCGAATGATCGAATGCTCGCCGGCCAGGTTGCCCAGGTCGTCGAGCAGTTCGGCGTCGACCTTGACCATGTCGCCAGGCGCCCGCTCCGGTGCCGCGGCCGGTGTTTCGGCCGGTGCGGTGTCGGCCGGGGCCTGGCCGGCAGCACTGTCGGTCAGGGCGGCGCTGCTGAAGTTGCGAATGTAGTCGATCAGCGCGGTAGCGGCGTGCAACGGCTGGCCCAGGCGCACCGCGTCGAGCATGTGCGCCAGGCGGTCATGGCAGTTCTGCAGCAGCGCGAACAGCGGCCCGCTCGGCGGCAAACGCCCGGCGGCGAGCAGTTCGTAGAGAAATTCCAGTTCATGGGCCAGGTCGCCGATGGCGGTAATCTCGACCATGCGCGCACCACCCTTGAGGGTGTGCAGGTCACGCAACAGGTTCTCCACCTCCACGCCGTTGCGCGGGTCAGCCTGCCAGCGTGCCAGGGCAGCGGCGGCGCTTTCGACGATGTCCGAGCTTTCTTCAAGGAAGACTTCCAGCAGCTCCTTGTCGCCCGGGCTTTCCGCCTCATCGGCCAGCTCCGGCAAATCAGACAGAGGCGTAACGGTGTCGCGGCTCACCAGGCCAGTAGCATCCGGCGCCAAGGCGCCATCCAGCAGACCGCGCAAGGCATCGACGCAATCAGGTCGCGGGCTGACGTCCTGCCCTGCAGCCACCTCGTCGAGCATGTCCAGCATGGCTTCGTGGGCTTGCTGCGCAACGGCGAAGAAGCGCGGGCTGGCGCCCAGGCTGCCCTCCTCCACGGCGCCGTAGAGGTCGAGCAGCGCCTCGCAGACTGCATCCATCTGCCACAGGTCGGCCAGGTGCGCGGCGTGGCCAAGGCTGGTCAGCTCATCGAGCAAGGTATCCAGTGGTTCGCGCTGCCCTGGCTGCTGCTGCCAGCGCGACAGCAAAGATTCGGCATCCAGCAGGGTATCCATGGCCTGGACCAGGAAGCTGGCGATCAACTGTGGGTCGCGCTTGCCATGGCGGGGCTGCTGGTGTTCGGCATGCAGACTGGCCAGGCGCAAATCCACCGCTTCGCCAACCTGCTCGATCAATTGGGCCGCCCCCGGGATGGCGGCCAGCGGCGCACTGCCAAGCTGCCCCAAGCCCTGCTGGAACAGGCCATGAGCCGTTTGCAGCCATTGCATCTCCGCCGCCTGCAACGGTAGCTGGTGGCCCCGGTACTCGCGTACCAGGCGGTCGAAGGCGGTGGCCAGTTCGGCGATCGGCATGACCCCGGCCATGGCTGCACTGCCCTTGAGGGTGTGCAGGGCGCGTTGCAGGCTGTCGCTGACTTCGCTGCCCTGGTCGCCTGCGCCCTGCAGGAAGCCTTCGAGGCTGGCCAGGTGGCCCTGGGCTTCGTTGCGGAAGATATCCAGCAGCTGCGGGTCCAGGCCATCGATGTCGGCGCTGACGGGCGTGTCATTCTCGGCCAGGGCGTGCAGGTGACTCGCCAGCTGTTCGATCTCGGTCAACTGCGGTAACTGGCCAGCGGCAAAATCGGCCAGCAGGTCCGGCAGGTGGACGAATACCTGCTGCAGCGCAACTGCGCCCTCCGGGGTCAGGGCGATGCGCCCCTCCAGTACCCGGTTGAGCAGGTGCTCCCCTCCCCAGGCCAGCTCGGCCACCGCCTCGGCATGCACCATGCGCCCGCTGCCCTTGAGCGTGTGCAGGTCACGGCGCACTTCGATCAGGGCATCGCGCAGACGGTTGTCGGCACGCCAGCGCAACCAGTGCCGCTCGATCTCAGGCAACAATTCGCCGGCTTCTTCGAGAAACACCTCACGCAATTCATCATCGACGCCATCACTGCCGTCCTGCGCGTCGGCCGGGCCCGCATGGGTGCACTGCACGCCCAGTGCCGTCAGGCTGGCACGGGCCATGTCGAGGAACGGCTGGGCATCGGCCAGTGGGTCGGCGACCCTCCATTGCAGGTAGCACTCGGCGGCGCTGAGGGCGTCGGCCAGGTGGGCCAGTTCATCCGCCGGCGGCTCCACGTCCAGGTGTTGCAGCCAACCTTGCACATAGCCCGCGCACCCTGCCAAGACCTCGGCAGCAGCTGGCAGCATCAGCATCGCCAGGGCGCCGCGCACCTGTTGCAAAAGGCCCGGAAGCGGCTGCAGGCGTTGCCTCGGCCAGCCGGACTCCAGGCAATCGCCGATCAGGTCCTTGGCCTGCTGCAACACCGATAGCGACTCATTCAGCACCAGCTGGCGGATCTCAGCCAGGTCGGAACCGGGCAGGCCGCCTTGCCCGCTTTCTTCCGGCAGGACCATGCCGTTGAGCGTAGCCTCCACATACAACAGGGCACCGGCCACATCCATCGATACCGCGTCGTCTACCTCGCGTTCGCCCTGGGCCAGGTTCTGCAGCGCCAGCACCTGGTCGATGATCACCCGCCGGGGTTGCTGGAAGCCCAGAACTGCCAGGGTGTCGGCCACATGCCGCAGGGGCGCGAGCAGCGCCTCCAGGTCTTCATTGTGTTGGCGGTCGCCGCGCACGAACTGGTCCAGCCGTTCCTTGATCCGTACCAGGTCGTCACACAATGCGCTGACCACCGAGCGCAAGGCATCGCGCCCGGGCCCGGCCTGCATCTGTTCGCGCCAGTTGCCCAGCGACAGGTCGAGGTTGGCCAGGTCATCGGAGCCGGCAAAGCGCTGCGCGGCGCCGCTGATCAAGCTGGCCTGAGCCAAGGGCTCGACGCCACGGCAGGCGCGCAGCTGGTTGAGCAGCGGCAGCATCACCAGTGGCAGGTCATGACGCGCACCGCGCAACCGTTCCAGGTAGGACGGCAGTTGCTCCAGGCCGCGGAACAGCGGCCCCAGGCAGTCACCGCGGGGGCTCACCTGGCCCTCGGCCAAGGCCTTGGCCAACCACTCCAGCTCTTCGGCCAAGCGCGTGGCACCGCGCAGCTCAAGCATGCGCAGGCAGCCATGTACCTGGTGCAGGTTATCCACCACGAAGGCCAGCATCGACAAATCGTTGGTTTCACCGGCAAAGCGCTCCAGGGCCTGACGGGCCTGGCTCAGGCAATCGAAGATGGCGGCGCGGGTCCAGGCCAAGGCTACGGTATCGTGGCGCTCGGGGCTTGTGGCGGCAGGAGCCATGGCTTTTCCTCAGCGGCGCTCGGCGGGTGCCGGCAGGGTGAAACCAGAGACCGAGCGGCGCATCTCGCTGGCCATCCGTGCCAGGTGGCGGATGCTGTCGGCGGTGGCGCCGGAACCGGCGGAGGTCTGTGCGGTGATCTGCTGGATCACCGCCATGGTGTGGGAAATCTGCCCGGCAGACGATGTCTGCAACTGGGCTGCGTCAGAGATGCTGTGGATAAGTTCGGCGAGGTTCTGCGATACACCTTCGATCTCGGCCAGCGCCACACCAGCATCCTGGGCCAGGCGCGCACCGCGCACCACCTCGGCGGTGGTCTGCTCCATGGAGATCACCGCCTCGTTGGTGTCCGCCTGAATGGTCCGCACCAGCGCTTCGATCTGCCGGGTCGCCGAGGACGAGCGCTCGGCCAGGCGCTGCACTTCGTCGGCGACCACGGCAAAGCCACGGCCAGCTTCACCCGCCAACGAGGCCTGAATCGCCGCATTCAGCGCGAGGATATTGGTCTGGTCGGCAATATCATCGATCAGGCTGACAATGTCGCCAATTTCCTGGGAAGACTCGCCCAGGCGCTTGATTCGCTTGGCGGTGTCCTGAATCTGCTCACGGATATTGTCCATGCCGTTGATGGTGTTGTGCACCACCTCGTTACCCTTGTTGGCGATTGCCACCGAGCGCTCGGCGACCTTGGCCGACTCATAGGCATGTGCGGAAACCCGGTCGATCGATTCGACCATGTCACCGACTGCTTCCGACGCCTCGCTGATCTGTTCGGCCTGGTGCTCCGAGGCCTTGGCCAGCTGGCGTGCGGTGTTCTGCGTGTCCTGCACGGCAGCCGCAACCTGCTCGGCACTGTGGTTGATGGTGGCCACCAGATCGCGCAGCTGGTCGACGGAGTAGTTGATCGAGTCGGCGATGGCACCGGTGAAATCTTCGGTCACCGAGACGGTGACGGTCAGGTCGCCGTCGGCCAGCTCTTCGATCTCATCCAGCAAGCGCATGATCGCTTGCTGGTTACGCTCGTTCTTTTCTGCGGTTTCATGCAACTGGCGGTGGGTAGTGCGTACCATCACCAGGCCGATCAGGATGATCGATGCCAGCGCCAGCAGGCCCAGCGCGTAACCACCTACGGTATCCAGGGTGCGGCCACTGGCCAGGTTTTCGAAACCGTTGGCCAGGTGCGAGGCCTCATCGAGCAAGGTCTGCGACAGACTGAAGATGTTGCCGGCCGCTTCGCGTACGCGGAACAGCTCGGGCGAGGTTTCGAGGATTTCATCGACGGAACCGGCCACGAACTGGAACAACTCGGCAATTTCTGCCAGGCGGGCGCGGGCGTCTGCGTCCTCGACGCGGGTCACCTGGATGGCCGGGTTGCCGCCCAGCATGCCCTCGAGCACCTGGCCGAAGCGGCTGGCATCGCGGCCGAAGGTATCGGCAGCCTGCGCCGCCGTGTCATCGCCAGCCAGTACCGTGTTGACCGAACCGAGAATACGCTCGGCCAGCAGCAACTGGCGCTGGGCTACCACCACCTGGTTGGCCGGGGCGCCGCTTTGCAGCAGGATCTCGACCACTTTCTCGTACTCGACCTGCAGCTGCGGCACGGTTTCGGCGAGGGTCGCCGCCACCTGGTGCAGCGACAGCACGGTCTGTTCGCTGGCAAGAATGGTGTCGGTGTTCTTGCGCAGGTTTTCCCAGTCCTGGCGCACGGCTTCCATTTCATCGCGCACCGCAGCGGGCGCCGCAGGCAGGCCGGTGGACTTGTCGCCTTCGCGCAGGTAGCTCCAGCGCCGCTCGAAATCGTTGCGCGCATCCGACAGCAGCTTGAACGCCAGGGCCTTGCCCGCCGCCGCCTCGGTGGCATTCTTGGCGATGCGCTGGGACAACACCCGCAACTCGCCGGCATGGCCGATGTACTGCTTGTCGTGATTGGCCTGGGTGTTGAGGTAGGCGAAGTTGGCGAACAACAGGATGATCGACAGAATCAGGATCACGAACAGCACGGTGATCTGCACGATGCTGCGTGTGCGTGGGGTCATGCTGGCGGGGGCGACTGGGGTGGCCGGCTTGTTCACGTTCGAAAGTCCTATAGCGCCACGTCAAGAAAGCCCGGCGCCTGGGCCAGGGCGAAGGGGCTGAAGATCGCCCAGTTGCGTTCCCGCGGGAAGTGCCCCTGCACGAAGCGGGCGGCAGCTCGCAGCAGCGGCTGCGGTGGCGACAGCTCCAGGCTGCTCAGGGCGAAATGCTGCAGGCCCAGCACCTCGTCGACCAGCAGGCCCACGAACAGGTCCTCATGGTCCAGTACCAGCACCCGCCGCTGCTTGCCTGGCGCAGCAGGGCCAAGGCCGAAGAAGCTGCTCAGGTCCATCACCGGCAACAGCCGGCCACGCAGGTTGGCAACGCCACACACCCACGGCTGCACACCAGGCACACGGCTGCTGCGCGGCTCGCGCAGCACCTCGGCGACCTCACCCATGGGGGCGACGAACCACTGCCCGGCGATACGAAAGCCGATGCCGCTCCATTGCTGCAGGCGGGTATCCTGCGGTGGCTGGTCGGCCACCAGCAGGCGGCAGCGCCGGTCGATGTCCAGCAACAGCTCGAAGGCAGTCAGCGACGCCCCCTGCGGGCGGGTGGTCAAGCGCCCAGTACTTCTTTGAGCTTGGCGATCAACGCGTCTTCTTCCACAGGTTTGGTCAGGAAGTCGCGGGCGCCCTGGCGCGTGGCCCAGATACGGTCGGTATCCTGGTCCTTGGTGGTTACCACCACCACGGGGATGGCGCTGGTTTCCGGGTCCTTGCTGAGCTGGCGGGTGGCCTGGAAGCCGTTCATGCCAGGCATGACGATGTCCATCAGCACCGCATCCGGCTTCTCCTGGCGGGCCAGGGCCACACCGTCGGCACCGTTGTTGGCCTTGAGCACCTGGTGACCGTGCTTTTCCAGCCATTCGGTCAATCTGTACATCTCTGTCGGCGAGTCGTCGACAATCAGAACTCGGGCCATGCTGTTTCCCCATCAGGAAATTGAAGGCCGCGCCAGCGCGGCGCGGTCAGGGTGCGGGTTGTTCGGGCACGGCGAAACCAGGTACATGGGCCCTGATCGCGTCGAGCAGTTCTTCCTTGCTGAATGGTTTGGTCAGGAACTGGTCGGAACCGACCACCCGGCCGCGGGCCTTGTCGAACAGGCCGTCGCGAGACGACAGGAGAATCACCGGGATGTCCTTGAAGGCACTGTTGTGCTTGATCACCGCACAGGTCTGATAACCGTCCAGACGGGGCATCAGCACATCGACGAAGATGATCTGTGGCTGGTGATCGATGATCTTGGCCAGGGCATCGAAGCCGTCACTGGCGGTGATCACCTCGCAGCCCGCTTCGCCGAGCAACATCTGCGCGGTGCGGCGGATCGTGCGGGAATCGTCGATCACCATCACCTTCAGGGGCTGTTCCATAAGTCGCGCTACCATCGCTGCACAGTGTGGGCAGCAAGCCACTGATGGCTTGCAGCTTGAAGCTGAGGGCATTTTTAGCACACTCCGGGGGTCCGTTCCATCTGCCGCCCCCTTGACCCAGGGCGCTCACAGCGCCACCCTGAGCCACTTTTCCATCGATTCACCGCGGCCACGGGCCGCCAAGAGGAACCACCCCATGAGCGTTCGCCTCGGCATTGTCATGGACCCGATCGCGTCCATCTCCTACAAGAAGGACAGCTCGCTGGCCATGTTGCTGGCCGCCCAGGCCCGCGGCTGGGAACTGTTCTACATGGAGCAGCGCGACCTGTACCAGGCGCAGGGCAAGGCCCGCGCCCGCATGCGCCCGCTGAACGTGTTCGCCGACCCGGCGCGCTGGTTCGAGCTGGGTGACGAGCAGGACAGCCCGCTGGCCGACCTGGACGTGATCCTGATGCGCAAGGACCCGCCGTTCGACATGGAGTTCGTCTACAGCACCTACCTGCTGGAACAGGCCGAGGCCGAAGGCGTACTGGTGGTCAACCGCCCGCAGAGCCTGCGCGACTGCAACGAAAAACTGTTCGCCACGCTGTTCCCGCAGTGCACGCCGCCGACCCTGGTCAGCCGTCGCCCGGACATCATCCGCCAGTTCGCCGCCGAGCACGGTGACGTGATCCTCAAGCCGCTGGACGGCATGGGCGGCACCTCGATCTTCCGCCACCGGGCAGGTGACCCCAACCTGTCAGTGATTCTGGAAACCCTGACCGCACTGGGCGCCCAGCAGATCATGGCGCAGGCTTACCTGCCGGCGATCAAGGACGGCGACAAGCGCATCCTGATGATCGACGGCGAGCCGGTCGACTACTGCCTGGCGCGCATTCCGGCCAGCGGCGAGACGCGCGGCAACCTGGCCGCCGGTGGCCGCGGCGAAGCCCGCCCGCTGAGCGAGCGCGACCGCTGGATCGCCGCCCAGGTCGGCCCGACCCTGCGCGAAAAGGGCCTGCTGTTCGTGGGCCTGGACGTGATCGGCGACTATCTCACCGAAATCAACGTCACCAGCCCCACCTGCATCCGCGAGATCGACGCCGCCTTCAACACCGATATCGGTGGCAAGCTGATGGATGCCATTGATCGCAAGCTCAAGGCGCGCTGACCGCCGACGCGAAGCAAATGCGCGGAGTGGGGTATGATGCCGGTCCTTTTCGACTGACCTGCTGCCCCGCCCTGCGGTTGCTGGATACCTGATGACGCTGCCTGCCGACATCCCCGCCGATTTGCTGCCACCGCGCATTCGCCCGGTGGACCGGCTTGGTTTTACCCTGTTCCTGGCTGCCCTGGTGCACCTGGCGCTGATCCTTGGCGTCGGCTTTACCGTGGTCAAACCGGCTGAAATCCGCCAGACCATGGACATCACCCTGGCCACCTTCAAAAGCGAGAAAGCGCCAAAGAAGGCTGATTACCAGGCTCAGGACAACCAACAGGGCAGCGGCACCCTGGAAAAGAAAGCGGTCCCCACCACCACCGAGGTGGCGCCGTTCCAGGACAGCAAGATCAACAAGGTCACTCCCCCCCCTGCGGCCAAACCCGAAGTAGCCCCACCGCCTACGCCAGAGAAGTCCGCGGTGGCGACCAAGGCCCAGAAAGCGCAGAAGGTCGAGCCCAAACCGAAGGAAAGCAAGCCACAGCCCAAGCCGGCGGCGGCCACGCCAGACTTCGACAGCTCGCAGCTGTCGAGCCAGATCGCCAGCCTGGAGGCGGAGCTTTCCAACGAACAGCAGATGTACGCCAAGCGCCCGCGCATTCACCGCCTGAATGCAGCTTCGACCATGCGCGACAAGGGCGCCTGGTACAAGGAAGAGTGGCGCAAGAAGGTCGAGCGGGTCGGTAACCTGAACTACCCCGACGAGGCACGCCGGCAGCAGATCTACGGCAATTTGCGGATGTTGGTGTCGATCAACCGCGATGGCTCGCTGTATGAGGTGCTGGTGCTGGAGTCGTCCGGGCAGCCTGTACTGGACCAGGCGGCGCAGCGCATCGTGCGGCTCGCGGCGCCATTTGCACCGTTTACCGGGGACCTGGCCGAGTTCGACCGGCTGGAGATCATCCGCACCTGGCGCTTTGCCCGCGGCGACCGCCTGTCCAGTAACTGATCTGAAATTGGCGGGGCTGCTTAGCGGCCCTTTCGCGACACAAGGCCGCTCCCCAGAAACCGCGCGAGCCCTGTGGGAGCGGCCTTGTGTCGCCAAAGGGCTGCACAGCAGCCCCAAAACAGCCAAGCCGAGCACCTTGTCAGCCTCGCTACCTGGCGCCACACTATCCCCCATGAAAACCCTCAGCCCGAGCTACCTCAAGCATCAGTTCCTGATCGCCATGCCGCACATGGCTGATCCGAACTTTGCCCAGACCCTCACGTACATCGTCGAGCACAATGCCAATGGCGCCATGGGCCTGGTGGTCAACCGACCACAGGAGCTGAACCTGGCCGACATTCTCGAGCAGTTGCGCCCGAACGAGGTACCTCCAGCCAGCACCTTGCAGGTCCCCATCTACCAGGGTGGCCCGGTGCAGACCGACCGCGGTTTTGTCCTGCACAGCGGCGAATGCAGCTATCAGGCTACCGTCGAGCTGCAAGGCCTGTCGCTGTCCACCTCGCAGGACGTGCTGTTCGCCATCGCCGAAGGCGCCGGGCCACAAAAAAGCTTGATCACGCTCGGTTATGCCGGCTGGGAAGCGGGCCAGCTGGAAGCTGAACTGGCCGATAACGCCTGGCTCAACTGCCCGTTCGACCCGGACATCCTCTTCGCCATGGCCAGCGAACAGCGCCTGGGCGCTGCAGCCCGCAGCCTGGGCATCAACCTCAGCCTGCTGACCAGCCAGGCGGGGCACGCCTGATGGCCGAGCTACGTCTATTGTTGGGGTTCGACTACGGCAGCAAACAGATCGGTGTGGCCGTCGGCCAGGTGATTACCGGCCAGGCCCGCGAGCTTTGCGTGCTCAAGGCGCAAAACGGTGTACCGGACTGGAATCAGGTTGAGAAGCTGATCAAGGAATGGAAGCCCGATGCCATTGTCGTCGGCCTGCCGCTGAACATGGATGGCACGCCCAGCGACATGAGCGAGCGCGCCGAAAAGTTTGCCCGCCGCCTCAATGGCCGCTTCAACCTGCCGGTGCACACGCACGACGAACGCCTGACCACCTTCGAAGCCAAGGGCGAGCAGATGGCCCGTGGCGGCCGCCACGGCAGCTACCGTGACAACCCGGTCGACGCCATTGCCGCAGCCCTGCTGCTGCAAGGCTGGCTGGAGGCCAATACCTGATCTTTCCGCGTTTACGTCGGGGCAATCACAACGCCCCCGGCGCCCCAGGAGATACGCAATGAGCCTACCCAATCCCGCCGACCTGATCCGGCAGATGGCTGTCGACCTTCGCGCCCATCTGGCCCGCCGCGCCATCACCGAGCCGCGCTTCATCGGCATCCGCACTGGCGGTGTCTGGGTTGCCCAGGCCCTGCAGCAGGAAATGGCCGACCAGTCCCCACTCGGCACCCTGGACGTGTCGTTCTATCGCGATGACTTCAGCCAGAACGGCCTGCACCCACAGGTGCGCCCGTCGGAGCTGCCGTTCGAGGTCGAAGGCCAGCACCTGGTGCTGATCGACGATGTGCTGATGAGCGGTCGCACCATCCGCGCCGCACTCAACGAACTGTTCGATTACGGCCGCCCGGCCAGCGTTACCCTGGTCTGCCTGCTCGACCTGGATGCCGGTGAACTGCCCATCCGCCCCAATGTGCTCGGCGCCACCCTGTCGCTGGCTGCCAATGAACGGGTAAAATTGACCGGCCCCGCACCGCTCGCCCTCGAGCGCCAGGACCTCGCCACTGCTTCCGCCCTTTAAGAGTCCCCTCGCGATGACGCCAATCGACGCCAAGCGCCCGCTGCAGCTCAATGATCAGGGCCAGCTACGCCATTTCCTCTCGCTCGACGGTTTGCCCCGCGAACTGCTCACCGAGATCCTCGACACCGCCGACTCGTTCCTTGAAGTCGGCGCCCGGGCCGTGAAGAAAGTCCCGTTGCTGCGCGGCAAGACCGTGTGCAACGTGTTCTTCGAGAACTCGACCCGTACCCGCACCACCTTCGAACTGGCTGCCCAGCGCCTGTCGGCCGACGTGATCAGCCTGAACGTGTCGACGTCCTCGACCAGCAAGGGCGAGACGCTGTTCGACACCCTGCGCAACCTCGAAGCCATGGCCGCCGACATGTTCGTCGTGCGCCACTCCGATTCCGGCGCCGCGCACTTCATCGCCGAGCACGTGTGCCCGGACGTCGCCGTGATCAACGGCGGTGACGGCCGCCACGCGCACCCGACCCAGGGCATGCTCGACATGCTGACCATCCGTCGCCACAAGGGCAGCTTCGAGAACCTCTCGGTAGCGATCGTCGGCGACATCCTGCACTCGCGCGTGGCCCGCTCCGACATGCTCGCGCTCAAAGCACTGGGCTGCCCGGACATCCGCGTGATCGGCCCGAAAACCCTGATCCCGATTGGCATCGAGCAATACGGCGTGAAGGTCTACACCGACCTCGCCGAAGGCCTGAAAGACGTCGACGTGGTGATCATGCTGCGCCTGCAGCGTGAGCGCATGGCGGGCGGCCTGCTGCCCAGCGAAGGCGAGTTCTACCGCCTGTTCGGCCTGACCACCGCGCGCCTGGCCGGCGCCAAGCCCGATGCCATCGTCATGCACCCAGGCCCGATCAACCGCGGTGTGGAGATCGAATCGGCGGTGGCCGACGGCAAACACTCGGTGATTCTCAACCAGGTCACCTACGGCATCGCCGTGCGCATGGCCGTGCTGTCCATGGCCATGAGCGGGCAGAACGCGCAACGTCAATTCGACCAGGAGAACGCCCTGTGACCATCAGTATTCTTGGCGCCCGGGTCATCGACCCTGTCAGCGGCCTGGACCAGGTCACCGACCTGCACCTGGACGGCGGGCGCATTGCCGCCATCGGTGCCGCCCCGGCCGGCTTCAGCGCCAGCCGCACCATCGCCGCTGACGGCCTGATCGCCGCGCCCGGCCTGGTCGACCTCGGCGTCTCCCTGCGCGAGCCGGGCTACAGCCGCAAGGGCTCCATCGCCAGTGAAACCCGCGCCGCCGTGGCCGGTGGCGTCACCAGCCTGTGCTGCCCGCCGCAGACCAAGCCGGTGCTGGACACCTCGGCAGTGGCCGAGCTGATCCTCGACCGCGCCCGCGAAGCCGCCAACAGCAAGGTCTACCCAATCGGCGCCCTGACCAAGGGCCTTGAAGGCGAACAGCTGGCTGAACTGGTTGCCCTGCGCGACACCGGCTGCGTGGCCTTTGGCAATGGCCTGAAAGAAATCCCCAACAACCGTACCCTGGCCCGAGCCCTGGAATACGCCGCCACCTTCGACCTGACCGTGGTGTTCCACTCCCAGGACCGCGACCTGGCCCAGGGCGGCCTGGCACATGAGGGCGCCATGGCCAGCTTCCTCGGCCTGCCCGGCATTCCCGAGACCGCCGAAACCGTGGCCCTGGCGCGCAACCTGCTGCTGGTGGAACAGACCGGGGTGCGTGCGCACTTCACCCAGATCACCAGCGCCCGTGGTGCACGACTGATCGAGCAGGCCCAGCAGCTGGGCCTGCCGGTGACGGCAGACGTGGCGCTGTACCAGCTGATCCTCACCGACGAATCGCTGCGCGAGTTCTCCAGCCTGTACCACGTGCAGCCGCCACTGCGCACCGCTGCCGACCGCGACGGCCTGCGCGCAGCGGTGAAATCGGGGGTCATTCAGGCGATCTCGAGCCACCACCAGCCCCATGAGCGCGATGCCAAGCTGGCACCGTTCGGCGCCACCGAACCGGGCATCAGCAGCGTCGAACTGCTGCTGCCGCTGGCAATGACCCTGGTCGAGGACGGCCTGCTCGACCTGCCAACCCTGCTCGCCCGCCTGAGCAGCGGCCCGGCCAAGGCCATGCGCCTGCCGGCCGGCGAACTGAAAGTCGGCGGCGCGGCCGACCTGGTGCTGTTCGATCCCAAGGCCTCGACGATTGCCGGTGAGCAATGGCTGTCGCGCGGCGAAAACTGCCCATTCATCGGCCACTGCCTGCCGGCTGCCGTGCGTTATACCTTGGTCGATGGGCACATCTGCCACGAGGCCTGAGTAGGGCCCTTCGCGGGTAAACCCGCTCCCACAGGGACCCTGCTGCCCTCAGGCGCAGCACTATACCTGTGGGAGCGGGTTTACCCGCGAAGGAAGCAATGCAGATATTCCTGCCAAGCGCGACCATTCATCCCCCGCGGTTGAAATCTTCCTCCCCACCCCCATATGAGTCTGCATCAGGCAATTTTGCCCCGCTGCGTGGAGACTCTCCCCTTGACCACCATCGTTTCTGTCCGCCGTAACGGCAAAGTCGTCATGGGCGGCGACGGCCAGGTATCCCTCGGCAACACCGTAATGAAAGGCAACGCCAAGAAGGTCCGTCGCCTGTACAACGGCGAAGTGATCGCCGGTTTCGCCGGTGCTACCGCCGATGCATTCACCCTGTTCGAGCGCTTCGAAGCCCAACTGCAGAAACATTCCGGTCACCTGGTGCGTGCAGCTGTCGAGCTGGCCAAAGAGTGGCGTACCGACCGCTCCCTGAGCCGCCTGGAAGCCATGCTGGCCGTAGCCAACAAAGACGCATCGCTGATCATCACCGGCAACGGTGACGTGGTCGAGCCGGAAGACGGCCTGATCGCCATGGGTTCCGGTGGTGGCTATGCCCAGGCCGCGGCCCGCGCCCTGCTGAACAAGACCGACCTGTCGGCCCGGGAAATCACCGAGGCTGCCCTGAACATCGCCGGTGACATCTGCGTGTTCACCAACCACAACCTGACCATCGAGGAGCAGGACCTGGCCGAGTGATCAGCTGTTCTGGCGTCCCGCTCGCAGCGGGACTTTTCCACGCCGAACACTCCGCCTCAGGACCGTATTGATCATGTCCATGACCCCCCGCGAGATCGTCCACGAACTCAACCGCCACATCATCGGCCAGGACGACGCCAAGCGCGCCGTTGCCATCGCCCTGCGCAACCGCTGGCGGCGGATGCAGCTCCCCGCCGAGCTGCGTGCCGAAGTGACGCCGAAGAACATCCTGATGATCGGCCCGACCGGCGTCGGCAAGACCGAAATCGCCCGCCGCCTGGCCAAGCTGGCCAACGCGCCGTTCCTCAAGGTCGAAGCGACCAAGTTCACCGAAGTCGGCTACGTCGGCCGCGACGTCGAGTCGATCATCCGTGACCTGGCCGATGCCGCGCTGAAAATGCTGCGCGAGCAGGAAATCGTCCGCGTACGCCACCGTGCCGAAGACGCCGCCGAAGACCGCATCCTCGACGCCCTGCTGCCGCAGGCGCGGGTCAGCAGCTTCAGCGAGGAAGCCGCGCAGACCAGCACCGATTCCAACACCCGCCAGCTGTTCCGCAAGCGCCTGCGCGAAGGCCAGCTGGACGACAAGGAAATCGAGATCGAAGTCGCCGAGAACATGGGCGTCGAAATCGCCGCGCCACCCGGCATGGAAGAGATGACCAACCAGCTGCAAAGCCTGTTCGCCAACATGGGCAAGGGCAAGCGCAAGACCCGCAAGCTGAAGGTCAAGGAAGCACTGAAGATGGTGCGTGACGAAGAAGCCAGCCGCCTGGTCAACGAGGAAGAACTCAAGGGCAAGGCCCTGGA
Organism: Pseudomonas sp. NBRC 111123; assembly: GCF_001320205.1. Classification (NCBI taxonomy): domain Bacteria; kingdom Pseudomonadati; phylum Pseudomonadota; class Gammaproteobacteria; order Pseudomonadales; family Pseudomonadaceae; genus Pseudomonas; species Pseudomonas sp. NBRC 111123. The sequence goes on along the minus strand of NZ_BCAZ01000014.1, from coordinate 23,346 downwards.
AGCAGTCGAGCAGCACGGCATCGTGTTCATCGACGAAATCGACAAGGTGGCCAAGCGTGGCAATGTCGGCGGCGCCGATGTATCCCGTGAAGGCGTGCAGCGCGACCTGCTGCCGCTGATCGAAGGCTGTACCGTCAACACCAAGCTGGGCATGGTCAAGACCGACCACATCCTGTTCATCGCCTCCGGTGCGTTCCACCTGAGCAAGCCAAGCGACCTGGTGCCAGAGCTGCAAGGCCGCCTGCCGATTCGTGTAGAGCTCAAGGCGCTGACCCCGGAAGACTTCGAGCGCATCCTCCAAGAGCCGCACGCCTCGCTGACCGAGCAGTACAGTGCGCTGCTGAAGACCGAAGGCCTGAACATCGAGTTCGCCGCCGACGGTATCAAGCGCCTGGCCGAAATCGCCTACCAGGTCAACGAGAAGACCGAGAACATCGGTGCTCGCCGCCTGCACACCCTGCTTGAGCGCCTGCTCGAAGAGGTGTCGTTCAGTGCCGGTGACCTGGCCAGCACCCACGACGAAGCACCGATTCTCATCGATGCGGCGTATGTGAATGGCCACCTGGGTGAGCTGGCACAGAACGAAGACCTGTCGCGCTACATCCTGTAAGACCGCAGGGGGCCGCTTTGCGGCCCTTTCGCGACACGAGGCCGCTCCTACAGGGGAACGCAAACTCCTGTAGGAGCGGCCTCGTGTCGCGAAAGGGCTGCGCAGCAGCCCCCTTGCACAATGGCCTGAATCACTCGAAGCTTGCACCATCAGCTCTCAAGAGACTCCAGACCATGGCTCGCCTGCCCACCGCCATCAACCTGCACAAAGCCTCCAAGACCCTCAGCCTCACCTACGCCCCCGGCGAGGTATATCAGCTGCCCGCCGAATTCCTGCGCGTGCACTCGCCTTCCGCCGAAGTCCAGGGGCACGGCAATCCCATCCTGCAATTTGGCAAGATCAACGTCGGCCTGGCCGGCCTGGAACCTGCTGGCCAATATGCACTGAAATTGACCTTCGACGACGGCCATGACAGCGGCCTGTTCACCTGGGAGTACCTCGAGCAACTGTGCCTGCGCCAGGAGCAGCTATGGGCCGAGTACCTCGATGAGCTGCACAAGGCCGGCAAGTCCCGCGACCCGGCCGAATCGGTGGTCAAACTCATGCTCTAGCTCAAGCTCAAGCTTCCCAGGCTTTAGAGCGCATTTTCTAATCTCATCTGTTTGAATGCCTTACAGACAACTCTTCAACGGGTTGTCTTGCGCATTACATGAAAGTCGGGTAACCAATGGAGCTGGCAAGTTCCCTGCATCGCCTTCAGGGCAATCAGGCACTGGCCGGTATGTAGAGGTCGCGAGCGAAAGCAGGCTGTCTTCACACGCAGAATCCCCCGCAGCTCATCGCCGAATGCATCCGGCCCGCAGCACCGCTGTTCCTTATCACTGGTCACCCGAGTAGTGGTACCGGGCTGTCCGCTGTGCATTGCGCCACAGCAATCCGGTACTCGTCTCAGGACAACGGAGCGTCGTAGATGAGTAACAAGAACAACGATGAGTTGCAGCGGCAAGCCTCGGAAAACACCCTGGGGCTGAACCCGGTCATCGGCATCCGCCGCAAGGACCTGCTGAGCTCTGCGCGTACCGTGCTGCGTCAGGCCCTGCGCCAGCCGCTGCACAGTGCCAAACATGTGGCGCACTTCGGCCTTGAGCTGAAGAACGTGCTGCTGGGCAAGTCCAACCTCGCCCCGGAAGGCGACGACCGTCGCTTCCAGGACCCGGCCTGGAGCAACAACCCGCTTTACCGCCGTTACCTGCAGACTTACCTGGCCTGGCGCAAGGAGCTGCAGGAGTGGATCGGCAACAGCGACCTGTCGCCCCAGGACATCAGCCGTGGCCAGTTCGTCATCAACCTGATGACCGAAGCCATGGCGCCGACCAACACCCTGTCCAACCCGGCGGCGGTCAAGCGCTTCTTCGAAACCGGCGGCAAGAGCCTGCTGGACGGCCTGTCCAACCTGGCCAAGGACGTGGTCAACAACGGCGGCATGCCCAGCCAGGTCAACATGGACGCGTTCGAGGTCGGCAAGAACCTCGGCACCAGCGAAGGCGCCGTGGTCTACCGCAACGATGTGCTGGAGCTGATCCAGTACAGCCCCATCACCGAGCAGGTGCATGCCCGCCCGCTGCTGGTGGTGCCCCCGCAGATCAACAAGTTCTACGTCTTCGACCTGAGCCCGGAAAAGAGCCTGGCGCGCTTCTGCCTGCGTTCGCAGCAACAGACCTTCATCATCAGCTGGCGCAACCCGACCAAGGCCCAGCGTGAATGGGGCCTGTCGACCTACATCGATGCCCTCAAGGAAGCGGTCGACGCGGTACTGGCGATCACCGGCAGCAAGGACCTGAACATGCTCGGCGCCTGCTCCGGTGGCATCACCTGCACCGCTCTGGTCGGCCACTACGCCGCGCTGGGCGAGCAGAAAGTCAACGCCCTGACCCTGCTGGTCAGCGTGCTGGACACCACCATGGACACCGAGGTCGCGCTGTTCGTCGATGAGCAGACGCTCGAGGCTGCCAAGCGCCACTCCTACCAGTCCGGGGTGCTTGAAGGCAGCGACATGGCCAAGGTGTTCGCCTGGATGCGGCCCAACGACCTGATCTGGAACTACTGGGTCAACAACTACCTGCTCGGCAACGAGCCACCGGTGTTCGACATCCTGTTCTGGAACAACGACACCACGCGCTTGCCCGCCGCCTTCCACGGCGACCTGATCGAGCTGTTCAAGAACAACCCGCTGATCCGCCCGGATGCCCTGGAAGTGTGCGGCACTGCCATCGACCTGAAGAAAGTCCAGTGCGACATCTTCAGCGTCGCCGGCACCTCCGACCATATCACCCCGTGGCAGTCGTGCTACCGCTCGGCGCACCTGTTCGGCGGCAAGATCGAGTTCGTGCTGTCCAACAGCGGCCACATCCAGAGCATTCTCAACCCGCCAGGCAACCCCAAGGCCCGCTTCATGACCGGCGCCGACCGCCCGGGCGACCCGGTGGCCTGGCAGGAGAACGCCGAAAAGCATGCCGACTCCTGGTGGCTGCACTGGCAAACCTGGCTGGGCGAACGCGCCGGCGAGCTGAAAAAGGCCCCGACGCGCCTGGGCAACCGCGCCTATGCCGCCGGCGAGGCTGCACCGGGGACTTACGTCCACGAGCGTTGAGTCGCAATGCCGTGGCGCGCGGAGCGTGCCACGGTGCATTATCAAGCCACAGAGCCACGCGCATGCCGCTACCCTACATATTCCGCACCGTCGAGCTGGACGACCAATCCATCCGTACCGCGGTGCGCCCGGGCAAGCCGCACCTGACGCCGCTGCTGATCTTCAATGGCATCGGCGCCAACCTGGAGCTGGTGTTCCCGTTCATCGAGGCACTGGACCCGGACCTGGAAGTCATCGCCTTCGACGTCCCCGGCGTGGGTGGCTCGTCCACCCCGCGCCACCCTTACCGCTTTCCCGGCCTGGCCAAGCTGACCGCACGCATGCTCGACTACCTGGACTACGGCCAGGTCAATGTCATCGGCGTGTCCTGGGGCGGCGCCCTGGCCCAACAGTTTGCCCATGACTACCCCGAGCGCTGCAAGAAGCTGGTGCTGGCAGCCACCGCTGCAGGTGCAGTGATGGTGCCGGGCAAGCCCAAGGTGCTGTGGATGATGGCCAGCCCAAGGCGCTACGTGCAGCCATCGCATGTCATCCGTATCGCGCCGATGATCTATGGCGGCGGTTTCCGCCGCGACCCGGAGCTGGCCATGCACCATGCGGCCAAGGTGCGCTCGGGCGGCAAGCTGGGCTACTACTGGCAGCTGTTTGCCGGGCTGGGCTGGACCAGCATTCACTGGCTGCACAAGATCCAGCAGCCAACCCTGGTGCTGGCCGGCGACGACGACCCGCTGATCCCGCTGATCAACATGCGCCTGCTGGCCTGGCGAATTCCCAATGCCCAGCTACACATTATCGACGACGGTCATCTGTTCCTGATCACCCGGGCCGAGGCCGTCGCCCCCATCATCATGAAGTTTCTCCAGCAAGAACGTCAGCGCGCGGTCATGCATCCCAGTCCGGCCTCTGGTGGCTGAATTGTTGCTTGCTGTTGCAAGAGCACAACTGATGAGTACGACCGTGGCCTGACAAGGGAGTTGTTGCCATGAAAGAAAAGCCGGCCAAAGGAACGTCAACGCTCCCCGCCACCAGCATGAATGTGCAGAACGCCATCCTTGGCGTGCGCGGTCGCGACCTGATTTCCACCTTGCGCAGCGTAGGCCGCCATGGCTTGCTCAACCCGCTGCACACCGCCCGCCACCTGGTGGCCCTGGGCGGCCAGCTGGGCCGGGTGATGCTCGGCGACACGCCCTATCAGCCGAGCGCGCGTGATGCACGTTTCAGCGATCCTACGTGGAGCCAGAACCCGTTCTACCGGCGCGGCCTGCAGGCCTACCTGGCCTGGCAGAAACAGACCCGCCTGTGGATCGAGGAAAGCCACCTGGACGACGATGACCGGGCCCGTGCGCATTTTCTGTTCAACCTGATCAACGACGCCCTGGCACCGAGCAACTCGCTGCTCAACCCGCTGGCGGTCAAGGAACTGTTCAACACCGGCGGGCAGAGCCTGGTGCGGGGCGTTGCTCACTTGCTCGACGACTTGCGCCACAACGACGGCCTGCCGCGTCAGGTCGATGAGCGCGCCTTCGAAGTCGGCGGCAATCTGGCTGCCACCCCCGGCGCCGTGGTGTTTCGCAACGAACTGCTGGAGCTGATCCAGTACAAGCCGATGAGCGAAAAACAACATGCCCGGCCTGTGCTGGTGGTGCCGCCACAGATCAACAAGTTCTACATCTTCGACATGCAACCGACCAACAGCTTCGTCCAGTACATGCTGAAGAACGGCCTGCAGGTGTTCATGGTCAGCTGGCGCAACCCCGACCCACGCCACCGTGAGTGGGGCCTTTCGAGTTATGTACAGGCGCTGGAAGAAGCGCTCAACGCCTGCCGCAGCATCAGCGGCAACCGCGACCCGAACCTGATGGGGGCCTGCGCCGGCGGGCTGACCATGGCCGCGCTGCAGGGCCACCTGCAAGCCAAGCACCAGCTGCGCCGGATACGTAGCGCCACTTACCTGGTCAGCCTGCTCGACAGCAAGTTCGACAGCCCTGCAAGCCTGTTCGCCGACGAGCAGACCATCGAGGCGGCCAAGCGTCGCTCGTACCAGCGCGGCGTGCTGGACGGCGGCGAGGTGGCACGGATCTTTGCCTGGATGCGGCCCAACGACTTGATCTGGAATTACTGGGTCAACAACTACCTGCTCGGCAAGACCCCGCCGGCCTTCGACATTCTCTACTGGAACGCCGACAGCACACGCCTGCCAGCCGCCCTGCATGGCGACCTGCTGGACTTCTTCAAGGTCAACCCGCTGACCCACCCCGCAGGCCTGGAGGTGTGCGGCACACCGATCGATCTCAAGCAGGTCGACCTCGACAGCTTCACCGTGGCTGGCAGCAACGATCACATCACGCCATGGGACGCGGTCTATCGCTCGGCCTTGCTGCTCGGTGGCGACCGGCAGTTCGTGCTGGCCAACAGCGGGCACATCCAGAGCATCATCAACCCACCCGGCAACCCCAAGGCGTATTACCTGGAGAACCCCAAGCTCTCGAGCGACCCACGCGCCTGGTTCCATGACGCACAGCGCCGCGACGGCAGCTGGTGGCCGCTGTGGCTGGAGTGGATCACGCCACGTTCCGGCCCGCTCAAGGCACCACGCACGGAGCTGGGCAACGCGACCTATCCACCGCTGGACCCTGCGCCAGGCACCTATGTCCTGACCCGATGAGCAAGCCGACTGGATGAAGACCCGCGACCGTATCCTTGAATGCGCCCTGCAGCTGTTCAACTCACAGGGCGAACCGAATGTATCGACACTGGAGATCGCCAACGAACTGGGCATCAGCCCGGGCAACCTGTACTACCACTTCCATGGCAAGGAACCCTTGATTCATGGGCTGTTCGACCGCTTCGAGGAAGCGCTGATGCCGTTGCTCGACCCACCCCTGGAGGTGCGCCTGGAGGCCGAGGATTACTGGCTGTTCCTGCACCTGATCGTCGAGCGCATGGCGCAGTACCGTTTTCTGTTCCAGGACCTGTCCAACCTGACCGGGCGCCTGCCCAAGCTGGCACGGGGCATGCGCAGCCTGATCAATGCGCTCAAGCGTACGCTGGCGGCACTGCTGGCCAGCCTCAAGGGCCAGGGGCAAGTGGTCAGTGAGACGCAAGCGTTGGGGCAACTGGTGGAACAGATCACCCTGACCTTGATGTTCTCGCTGGACTACCAGCGGGTGCTGGGGCGCGAGGGCGATGTGGGGATCGTGGTGTATCAGGTGATGATGCTGGTGGCGCCGCATCTGCAGGAGCAGGCACGGGCGGCGGCCGAGGAGTTAGCGGTGCGGTATCTGGAGGGGTAAGCCAGTAGGAGATGTATTGCTGCACCGCCGCCTTCGCGGGTAAACCCGCTCCTACAAGGGACAGCGCTGATGCTTGATCCGGCGCTATATCTGTGGGAGCGGGTTTACCCGCGAAGGGCGTTACACCGCTATCAGAGCAGAGACCCGGTGCTGGCCGGAGCCGAAGGCGGGTTGCTGGCCGGGGCCGCAGTAGGCGCCGGTGCTGCGGTAGCGGCCGGAGCGGCACTGGCCACCGGTGCTGCCGGCTTGGCGGCCGCTGGTTTGGCCGGGGCCTTCTTCACTGCTGGCTTCTTCGCTGCGGCAGGCTTGGCTGCAACAGGCTTGGCAGCCGGTTTTGCCGCTGCCTTGGCCGCTGGTTTGGCCGCTGGTTTGGCAGCAGGCTTGGCCGCTGCAGTTTTAGCTGCAGGTTTAGCCGCCGCCGTTTTAGCTGCTGGCTTGGCCAATGGCTTGGCCGCTGCCTTGCTCGCCGCCGGCTTGGCCGCTGCGGAACGCGAGGAGATCGGGGTGACCGAGGCGCCGGTCAGCTTCTCGATCTGCTTGGTCAAGCTGTCGACCTGCTGGTGCAGGGCCTTGATCTCGTTGCGGCTCGGTACGCCCAGACGCGAGATGGCGCTGTTCAGGCGCTTGTCGAAGGCCTCTTCGAGTTCGCTCCACTTGCCCAGTGCACGGTCCTTCACGCCAGACACACGCGACGTGGTCGAGGACTTGGCGCTTTCTGCCACGTCTTCAGCGGTTTTCTTGGCTTGCTTCTCGGCCTTCTCGCCATCCTTCACCAGCGAGTCGAACAGCTTCGGCCCGTCCTGGTCGACCTTCGAATAGATACCCAGCCCCGCCAGCCAGATCTTACGGGAGTACTTCTCGATCCCGCCGATCCAGGAGCTGCCTTCTTTGTCGGAATTCTTCTTGCCAGCCATCCTGCTCTCCTTATGGTTTGTGCGCGACGCGCTCGAGCAGCTCATGCAGCTGTTCAAGCTTGATGGACAACGCCTCAACGTCATGTTTAGACGGAATGCCAAGGCGATTCAAGGCGCGACCTACCCGTGCGTCGAAAGCTTTTTCGATCTTGTCGAGTTGAATTTCGACCTTGCCACGTACGCGACTGACTTCTTGGGTCGCTTCGTCGATCTGGTTGTTGGCGGCATCCAGCTCTTTGTCGATGCGCTTCTTGCCCCGTTTCTCGACACCTTCACCGGCCTTCACCAGTTCCTGAAAGTAGTCGGAACCTTCCTGACCGACCCGCGCATAAGCGCCGATGCCCGCCAGCCAGATCTTGCGCGCGTAGCCGCGCACCTCGCCCAAGGTGCTCTGGGCTTCGTCTTTCTTCTTCACATTCACTTTGGCCATGTTCTGTACCTCATGCTCATGAGTGGAGGGAGGAACCGCCCATGGAGGTTGGGCTTGTGCACAAGGTAGGGAAGAAAATTAGAAACCTCACCCTAAGGTGTTGCTTGCCCTATTCATCTACCGCGGGCAGCGCGCACCGACACGCTAGCGTCGTCACCTCCACTTGACCGGAGCCGATGCCATGACCGAAACCCCCACCGCCCGCGAAGAAACGTTCAAGCAAAAGGTCGCAGCCTGTTTCGCAGAACGCCCGAAGCTGCGCGATGTTCTGTCCCACGAAGGGTTCAAGGTGCTCATCGACCATTACCCATGGATAAGCAGTAACCACCCTCAGCTGACATCGCTCGATGACTTCGTCATCCTCCCCTCTCTGGACGGTGTTACTGCGCAGCGTGCGCTGCTGGATGTGCTGCTGGATCACCTCCTCGCAGGCAGCCGCCTTCAGTTGACCGCCGCGGACCTGCCAAGCATCGCCCCACCTCGGGTTTTTCACGCACAGGAGCAAGGTACGGACAAGGCCAGACATCCCGAGATCACCTTGGACCTGGCCAGGCTCAACGATGGCCTGGAGAGCCTGCTGGGTGCATGGCTGGAGCAGTTCCAGCACGCCCAGATCGGTTTCTGGAACGGCCTCGACGAAGCCAGCCAAGTCAGTCGCATGCGCTGGCTTGAGCACACCATCCAGGCCGCACTGCTCTGCAATCTGCAAAATCAGGGGCTGGACGCAGCTGGCAGGGCCACCCTGTACGCCCTGCTCGCCGATATTCCCGAAGGCATTTCCATCTGTACGGTGAATGTGAATCTGACGACAGCGGGCAACAACTTGCCTGTGACCCTGCCGGATCTGCTGCTGTCCACGACCCAAGGTCCGCAAGGACGGGTCCTGTGGTGCAAGCCAGGTGGCAAGGTTCGCAGCTTTACCAACCTGCCGGCCTTTACCCGCGCACTCAAGGAAGAACTGGCGCAGCGCTATCAGTTCGATGGACTGACGTGGGGCCAGACTGCTGTTGTGGGAAACCCATTTGCCTTCCAGGCCAGGCAGCTGCTCAACACGCTGCTCGACAACATCAGGCGTTTGCGTCTTGGGCACCTGACCTCGATCAGCGACCTGCAAAACCAGCTACACCAGCTGACTGACCCAAGCGCGTACTTCCTCAACCAGGCACACGCGGCACAAGGCCTGCCCAGTGTCGGCCTGCCGGCCTGGCTATCCACCGCTGATGCCGGCAGCCGCTACGCCTACCACACGGCATTGCTCGAGCTTGCCGCACGCCAGGGGCAGTCCAAGGGTTCGACATCACTCGGCGATATCGACGACCTCCAGCGCTATGCCAACCGCCGCCTGCGCGAGGAACTGCAAAGCCGCTACCCGACAATCGCGCAGCATGACCCCGACCAGGTACTCATCAGCGTTTCACAGGCCATCATCGGCAGCAGCGTCCAAGGCTCGCAGTCGCTGCACGTGCGAGACGAAAGCCTGACCGACCTGGCCATCTCCCGATTGCACCTGGGCGCTGGCGAAGTGATGACCGGAGTCACCGTTCCCGGCGGCGTAAACTCCGACGCATGGTTGAGCCTCGAACAGATCAGGGCACTGATTCACGAAGTCGACGTCGGCGGCCAGTACCCCCATTACCTGGAGGCTATCGTCGCTGTTGAACCACGCAGGCAAGAGCGGATCCGCCAACACGCCAGGGAATGGCGAGGCAACCTGCTATTCAGTACCCTCAAGGCCAACATCCAGGGGCAGCTGAGCGAACCCGCGAGCAATGCGCTGCTGGCGTTCTGCCAAGGCAGTAATGATGCCCAGCCACTGCATATCGCCCCCCTGGCTTTTCTGTGTGCCCCCGGCACTTCGGTCAGTGACAAAGCCCACGGCATGTTCTTGATCAAGCTTCCCGCCAGCCATGGCTGGGTGCTGTACCGACCGTTCTATGCCGACCAGAATCTGCTGCAGTTCACCGATCTCGATCAGATGATGGTCGCCATCCGCCGCGACGGTGAGTTACAGCAAAGCACCCTGGAATGGCTGAATGACGACGTACGCGAGGTCTACGCGAACGGCGGCTTCACTCACCCCCACCTGCACCCGAGGCTGGAAGCGCTGGCCGGCCTGCTGGGCGGTGAAAGCCTGGTGGTGGACAAGCTCATCGAGCAACTCAGGCAACCGGTCGCAGCCCAATTCGCCCCTTGGTCGACCGACCTGGACACCCACCTGTTCGAAGCCAGAATCGAAGCTATGCGCCTGGCCGCGTTGCGCAGCAGCCTGTCCAACGCGCAAGAGAAATCGGCATTGGTCAGCCAGGTTGCAGGGTCACTCTTCAACACCGTCAGCCTGCTTTGGCACGGCCCCCTGGCCAGCCTGACGTGGCTGATACTGGCGCTCTCGGCCGCCAAGGATGACCTGTCGGCGCTGGCCAACGGGACCGACGAAGCACGGATTGTGGCAGCGACCGACCTTCTGACCGACCTGGCCATGCTCCTGGCCCACCGCAATGCGCCCACTGTCACCGATCACCCGTCGGCGCCGCCACTTCGCTTCGTCGAACCGTCCGAACCGGAAATTACCAGCGAAGAAACGCCGGCGCAGGAACAAAGCCCCGCACCCGTGCGGCTTTACAGCTGGCACGACAACCAGCGCGTGGGCAACCTGTCACCGTCAGCTCGACAAGCGCTGATCGGGCTTCAGGCCAGTCGCTCGCTGGAGGGGCTGACGCCCCTATCCAGGGGACGCCTGCGTGGTCTGTATGAAATCGCCGGCCGCCATTTCGTGAAGCTGCAAGGGGCGTCATACGAGGTACAGGAGACCTGGGGCGGCATACAGATTGTCGGCCCCGAGCAAAGCAATGACGAGTGGGTTTCACAATGGCAGGGCGCGCCCGACAACTATCACATCGTTGGCCGTGAACGCAGCCGAGGCCCTTGGCTGGCACGCTGGAATGGCGAGTGGGCAATCAACCTGAAGCTCGCTGGAGGCATGCCCAGGACCAGCAAGTCAATCAATGCTGAAAACCAACAGCGTTATAACCAACTGCGCGAAACCGCTTCGCGCAATATCGAAGAGCTAGCGAAGCTGAAGCCCTTGATGGAGCGCAACCGCCAGCGACTCACCGACTATGATGATCTTGCCACGGACTACAGCCTGGCGCTCCTGGCCCTGCCGGCGCAAGCACGTACAAACCCGCCAGCGGCACTGTTGTTGCAAAAACAGGAGCTGCTGGCCCGACGCAGGCAACTTGTCACCGAGCTCCGGGCTTCGGCCCTCTTCCTGGAGAAGCAGGGCGCAGTGCTGGAAGCAAACGTGCGCACCTACATGGAACTGACTGAACCACGCTTCCTCCGGCTCGACGCCACCGGCACCAACGCCAGGCGGTACAGCACGTGGCTCGAGGCCGCCATCGAAAACGACATCGTGTTGTGCCGCCGCCTGCTGGAACAGGTCGACCATGAACAACTGGTCGCGCAGGCCAATAAGCTGCACCGATTGCCGCAGGGTGCCGAGCAGCTACAACGCTATGTCGACTATCGAACCTGCGTGCAAAATTCACTCCAGGCCACGCGCCGACTGCTCGTGGTCAGCCAGCGGCTGGACCGGGCCATACCGGAAGCACTGGAAAACCCCAAGGTCGACTATGCGGACAAAGCCGGCAAACTCGACCGGGTCATCAAGCAGCGTACCTACTCGACGCTGGTAATACGTGCGCAGCTACTCAGCGACCTGGCCTACCTGACCGTGGACAAGACAGTGCTGACGCCTGAAGCGGCCGACAACCTGCTGCCATTGCGGGAGGTACTCAGCAACAACGAATTGAGCCGTACGATCTGGAGCCACGATGGCCTGGCCATGGCCGAGGTATCTCCCGAGGACAAGACCGAGGTGCTGGACGACATCTTGCGCAGGTATCGCGCGATCCTCGACAAGGCCCACTACATGCAATCTTTCAGCGCTCCGGCGCTGGACCGGACAATCCTGGATGAGTACATCACCGAGTTGAACACATTGGTCAACACGACCGAGGCGCAACTGAGCACTGCGCTGGCCGACCTTGATAAAGGTATCCTGCCACCGCCGCCACGGGCACTGCACCGTGCCACGCCAGGCAGGCGTACGGTGATCCGGGTAGGGCGCCGCCCGGCGCTGGTGGAGGCACAAGGCGACCACGCGGTCCAACGCAACCCGATCAACCAGCAACCGGCGGGCAATTACGAACGCAGCGGTAACGAATGGCACGAACAGACCACCCGACCGCGTGCCGCCGAGCCCGACTTGGCACAGCTTCGCCAGGATGCCAGGCAGCTGTTGGCGCAGGTCGATGAGAAAATCGCCTTCGCGGCACGCTATGCAGACCAGCCCAATAGCCTGAATGACTTCCTGGACTGGCCGATCAACGACATGGAGGAGTTGTCACAGCGATTGGCCAGCATCGACAGCGACCTGGTCAGCCAGCTGCGCCAGGCGGTGGCAAGGGTCGGCGAACGGAAGCAGCAACTGCTCACCAACGCCTACCTGAACACCCGACATCCAGACAGCACCGCCTTGCGCTATCTGCTGGAGCAGCGGCGAGTCTCGATTGCACCGAGCGTCATCCGCAGGCCGCTTCGCCACGCCAACGACTACCTCGATGTGTATGAGATCAGGGACACACAAGCACCGCGTGCAGTGCTGTGGGAAGCACACTTCCACTACCGTAGCCCGGATGCCAAAGCCCATGACTTCGTCAAAGGGCACCTCAAATTCCGGGCCCCCCGTGAAAAAGGCCGAGACGCCAGCCTGGAACTGGCGCCCAACGCCAAGGAACGTATCGCCATCTACCGGGGCGACCTGCGCCTGGCCCAGATCGCAGACATCATTCCGTTCCCGCCTGCATCACGGTAGACGCCAAATGGCGGCAACCCTCACGCCAGCGCCTTGTCCAGCGCCCGCTCGATCTCGCTCTTGATGGTGCCGCCCATCATGGACAGCATCATGCCGAGTTTCAGTTCGACGCGGATGCTGTCCTCGCCAATGTGCACGCTGCCGTTGGCGCCGCTGCGTGCCACATCGACCCGGTCACCGTTCCAGGTGGCCTTGAGGTCGTATTCGCGGCTGAGCTTGTCGACCAGCGCTTCGGCCTTGGCGCGGGCGGCATCGCGGCCGAGGGAGTGTTTGCGTTCGACGCTGATCTGGGTCATGCGGGTGTTCCTGGGTATGTAGACATAATCTGCATTATGCCCGCCCCTGCCCCAAGGCACACCCCGCCAAGACAAATCCGCCCGTTCGCCCTAGAATGGCGGTAATTTTTTCCGGTGAAGCGATATGAACGACCAGCGCAAAGGCGACCACGCCGAACCCACCACCCATTTCGGCTACCAGGACGTCCCTGAAAGCCAGAAGGCGAAGAAAGTCGCCGAAGTGTTCCACTCTGTGGCCGCCAAGTACGACCTGATGAACGACGTGCTCTCCGGCGGCATGCACCGCCTGTGGAAGCGGTTCACCATCGAGCTGTCGGGCGTGCGCGCCGGCAACCGCGTGCTGGACATCGCTGGCGGCACTGGCGACCTCGCCGCCAAGTTCTCGCGCCTGGTCGGCCCGACGGGCCAGGTGGTGCTCGCCGACATCAACGATTCGATGCTCAAGGTCGGCCGTGACCGCCTGCTCGACCGCGGCGTGGCTGGCAACATCGAGTTCGTCCAGGCCGACGCCGAAAAGCTGCCGTTCCCGGACAACCACTTCGACTGCGTGACCATCGCCTTCGGCCTGCGCAACGTCACCCACAAGGACCAAGCCATCCGCTCGATGCTGCGCGTGCTCAAGCCGGGCGGGCGCCTGTTGATCCTGGAGTTCTCCAAACCGACCAACAAGCTGATGTCCAAGGCCTACGATGCCTACTCGTTCGCCTTTATGCCGCTGGCCGGCAAGCTGATCACCAATGACGCCGAGAGCTACCGTTACCTCGCCGAGTCGATCCGCATGCACCCCGACCAGGAAACCCTGAAAAGCATGATGGTCGAGGCCGGTTTCGACCGCGTCACCTACCACAACATGACCAGCGGTATCGTTGCCGTGCACCGGGGAATCAAGCCCTGATGCTGCTGGCCGGGCTGCTCGCCAGTGTCGAACATGGCCTGAACCGCGTCCTGCGCATGGACAGCACGGCTCTGCCGCGCCTGGCCGCGCTTGAGGGCAAGGTCATCGAGATCGACTGCCGCCAACCGGCCCTGCAGGTGTTCATCCTGCCCGATGAAGAAGGCCTGATGCTTGCCGCCCACTGGGAGGGCGAGGTCGACTGCAGCCTGCGCGCCCCAGCCGGCAGCCTGGTGCAACTGGCCGTGGCCAGGGACAAGACTGCCGTGTTGCACAGCCCGCAGGTCGAACTGCATGGTGACAGCGCCGTGCTGCTCGACCTGTTCGGCGTGCTGCAGGACCTGGAGCTGGACTGGGAACACGAACTGCAGCGCTGGCTTGGCCCGGTCGCCACGGCAATGCTCGCCGGCCACATCCGCTTGCGCGCACGCTGGACCCGCCAAGGCCTGGCACGGTTCAGCCAGAACCTGTCGGAATACCTGGCCGAGGAATCACGCACCCTGGTGGGCCAGCGTGAAGCCGAAGCCGCTTTCAGCCAGCTCGACACCCTCAAGCTCGACATCGAACGCCTCGAGGCGCGCCTGCTGCGCCTCTCCCGATCCCTTGATACCAGCGATAACGCATGAAGCTGCTCGCCGTCCGCCGTCTTTTTCGCATCCAGCGCGTGGTAATCCGCTACCGTCTCGATGACCTGTTGTTCGATCAGCCCCTGCTGCCCTGGTGGCTGGCCAGCCTGCGCCTGCTGATGCCATGGCGCTGGCTGCCGCGCAAACCCTCCGAACTCAGCCGTGGTGCACGCCTGCGCCTGGCGCTGCAGGACCTGGGGCCGATCTTCATCAAGTTCGGCCAGTTGCTGTCCACGCGCCGCGACCTGCTGCCCACCGACATCGCCGACGAGCTAATGCTGCTGCAGGACCGCGTACCGCCGTTCGACCCGAAACAAGCCGTGGCGATGATCGAAGATCAGCTCGGCGCCAAGGTTGGCGAAGTGTTCAGCCGCTTCGACGTCGAGCCGCTGGCCTCGGCCTCGGTGGCCCAGGTGCATGCCGCCCGCCTCAAAAGCGGCGAAGAGGTCGTGGTCAAGGTGGTACGCCCGGGCCTGAAGCCGGTCATCGCCCAGGACCTGGCCTGGCTGTTCCTCATCGCCAAGGCCGCCGAGCGCGCCTCGGCCGACGCTCGCCGCCTGCACCCTGTGGAAATCGTCGGCGACTACGAAAAGACCATCTACGACGAGCTCGACCTGCTGCGCGAGGCGGCCAACGCCAGCCAGCTGCGGCGTAATTTCGAAGGTTCCGAGCTGATGTACGTGCCCCAGGTGTACTGGGACCTGTGCCGGCCGAAAGTGCTGGTAATGGAGCGGATCTACGGCGTGCCGGTGACCGACATGGCGACCTTGGCCGACCAGCGTACCGACATGAAGATGCTGGCCGAGCGTGGTGTCGAGGTGTTCTTTACCCAGGTGTTCCGCGACAGCTTCTTCCACGCCGACATGCACCCGGGCAACATCTTCGTCAGCACGGTCAAGCCGTGGAGCCCGCAGTACATCGCCATCGACTGCGGCATCGTCGGCAGCCTCACTGCCGAGGACCAGGACTACCTGGCGCGCAACCTGATCGCTTTCTTCAAGCGCGACTACCGCCGCGTCGCCCAGTTGCACATCGACTCGGGCTGGGTACCGGCACATACCAAGGTCAATGAGTTCGAAGCGGCAATTCGTACCGTGTGCGAGCCGATCTTCGAAAAACCGTTAAAGGATATTTCCTTCGGCCAGGTGCTGATGCGCCTGTTCCAGACCGCACGGCGCTTCAACATGGAAGTCCAGCCACAGCTGGTACTGCTGCAGAAGACCCTGCTCAACATCGAAGGCCTCGGCCGTCAGCTGTACCCGGACCTGGACCTATGGAGCACCGCCAAGCCGTTCCTGGAACGCTGGATGCGCGAGCGCATGAGCCCCAAGGCCGTGTTCGGCAACATCCATGGGCAGGTCGAGCAGCTGCCGCACCTGGCCGGCATGGCCCGCGACCTGCTTGAGCGCCTGTCGCAGCCGCATCTGAAAGACCCGCACCTGCCGGAACGCCGTCGCCAAGGCGACCGCTGGGCGCTGCGCCTGCTCGGTGCCGGCTTGCTCGGTGGCGGTGCGGTACTGGCCACCGGTGCCGCCGACGCTGCCAGCCTGGCTGCCCCGGCCGCCTGGCCAGCCTGGCTGATGCTGGCTGCAGGCCTTTACCTGATCGTGCGCCAATAGCCAGCCGCGCTGCTGGCTGGCACACTAGCGCAAAGGGCCCGGTACAGGACGGGCCCGCTTTGGAGTCGACGATGAAAGACTGGCTGGACGAGATCAAGTGGAACAGCGATGGCCTGGTACCGGCGATCGCGCAGGACCACAAGACCGGACGCGTGCTGATGATGGCCTGGATGAACCGCGAATCGTTGGCGCTGACTGCCGCCGAACAACGCGCCATCTACTGGTCGCGTTCCCGTGGCAAGCTGTGGCGCAAGGGCGAAGAGTCTGGCCATGTGCAAAAGCTGCATGAAATGCGCCTGGACTGCGATGCCGACGTGATCATCCTGATGGTCGAACAACTGGGCCATATCGCTTGCCATACTGGCCGTGAAAGCTGCTTCTACCGCGTCTACGAAGACGGCCAGTGGAAAACCGTCGACCCGGTTCTGAAAGACCCGCATGCCATCTACAGCGCAGGACACTGACATGAGCGACACCCTAAACCGCCTGGCCGAAGTGCTCGAAGCGCGCAAACACGCAGCGCCCGACAGCTCCTACGTGGCCAGCCTGTACCACAAGGGCCTGAACAAGATCCTCGAAAAGCTCGGCGAAGAGTCGGTGGAGACCATTATCGCGGCCAAAGACGCCGCCGTGAGCAAGGATTGCAGTGATGTCATCTATGAAACCGCAGACTTGTGGTTCCATAGCCTGGTCATGCTCAGCGCGCTGGGCCAGCACCCACAGGCCGTGCTAGATGAACTGGAGCGCCGCTTTGGCTTGTCCGGGCATGATGAGAAGGCCGCACGGCAGCCATCTGCCTGATGTATTTCTGGGGGCGCTGTGCGCTCCTTTCGCCACGCAAGGCTGCTCCCACAAGGGACCGGCGTAACGCGGACCTTGTGGGAGCGGCCGTGTGTCGCGAAAGGGCTGCAAAGCAGCCCCAGAAGGTTCACTGACAATTTTCAGGAGTACGAAATGGGTATTTTTGACTGGAAACACTGGATCGTCCTGCTGGTCGTCGTGGTCCTGGTGTTCGGCACCAAGAAACTGAAGAACTTCGGCAGTGACCTGGGCGAATCGATCAAGGGCTTCCGCAAGGCCATGAACGACGAAGAAAACAAGCCGGCCGAACAGGCCCCTCCGCCAGCCCAGCCTGTCCCCCCCGTGCAGAACACTGCCCAGCAACCACAGGGCCACACCATCGAGGGCCAGGCCCAGCCGGTCCAAGAGCCGCAGCGGAAAGACTGACCCATGTTCGGCATCAGCTTCAGCGAGCTGCTGCTCGTCGGCCTGGTCGCCCTGTTGGTGCTCGGCCCCGAGCGCCTGCCTGGCGCCGCGCGTACCGCGGGGCTGTGGATCGGGCGCCTGAAACGCAGCTTCAATGCAATCAAGAGGGAGGTCGAGCGCGAAATCGGCGCCGACGACATCCGCCGCCAGTTGCATAACGAGCACATCTTGCAGATGGAAGAGGAAGCCAAGCGCATCCTCAACCCGCAGATGCCGCCGGCACAGCCGCCAGTCGCCACGCAGCCTGCCGCTGCGCCAACGCCGGCACCGCCGACCACCACGCCTGAACCGCCCGAACAGCCCCAACCGCCGCGAGCCCCATGAGCGAAAATCCGGAACACGACCAGCCAATGCCGCTGGTCTCGCACCTGACCGAACTGCGTACCCGCCTGCTGCGCTGCGTGGGGGTCATCTTCCTGATCTTTGCCGGGCTGTTTTCCTTCGCCCAGCAGATCTACACCTTGGTGTCGGCGCCGCTGCGCGAGCACTTGCCAGCCAATGCGACGATGATCGCCACCGACGTGGCCTCGCCGTTCCTGACGCCGTTCAAGCTGACCATGATCGTTTCGCTGTTCCTGGCGATCCCGTTCATTCTTCAGCAGATCTGGGGCTTCATCGCGCCAGGCCTGTACCGCCATGAAAAACGCATCGCCATTCCGTTGCTGGTGTCGAGCATCCTGCTGTTCTACGCCGGCATGGCCTTCGCCTATTTCCTGGTGTTCCCACTGATGTTCAAGTTCTTCGCCGCTGCCACCCCGGCAGGCGTGGCGATGATGACCGACATCGCCAATTACCTCGACTTCGTCATGACACTGTTCTTTGCCTTCGGTGTCGCTTTCGAGATCCCGGTGGCTGTGGTGCTGCTGGTGTGGATCGGCGTGGTCGACGTGAAGTACCTGAAAAAGGTCCGTCCGTACGTGATCATCGGCTGCTTCGTGGTCGGCATGATCCTCACCCCGCCGGACATCTTCTCGCAAACCCTGCTCGCAGTGCCGATGTGGCTGCTGTTCGAGATTGGCGTGCTGTGCGGCAGCCTGATCCGCAAGCGCAGCCATGCCGACGACGAAGCCACCAACGACCACAACGACCAGCCGCCAGCGACCCAGCCGTGAACCTGTTACTCCTTGAAGAGGCCGACTTCGTCTCGGCCGACCGCGTCGTCCTCGCTGATCGGCGTTTCACCCACATGCAGGATATTCACCGCGTCGCGGTGGGCGACACCCTGCGCGTGGGCCGCATCAACGGCCTGATGGGCAAGGCCACGGTGCAGCGCCTGGAAAAACACGAAGCCGAACTGGAAGTCACTTTCGACCAGCAGCCGCCGGCCAAGCTGCCGCTGACTCTGGTGCTGGCCGTGCCGCGACCGAAGATGCTGCGTCGGCTGTTCCAGACCGTGGCGACCCTGGGTGTGCCGCGGCTGATCCTGGTCAACAGCTACAAGGTCGAGAAAAGCTTCTGGCAAACGCCTTTTCTCAACCCTGAAACCATTCGCGAGAACCTCATTCTCGGCCTGGAGCAGGCCCGTGACACGGTGCTGCCCGAGGTGATCATCGAGAAGCGCTTCAAACCGTTCGTCGAAGACCGCCTGCCTGCCATCGCCGATGGCACCCTCGGCCTGGTCGGCCACCCGGGCCCCTACCCGGCCTGCCCACGCGCGGTCGAAGGGCCAGTCACCCTGGCGATCGGGCCCGAAGGTGGCTGGATCCCCTACGAAGTGGAGTTGCTCGGCAAGGCTGGCCTGGCACCCGTTCAGCTGGGTGATCGCATTTTGCGTGTGGAAACTGCTGTAACTGCCTTGCTCTCAAGGATTTTCTGACGAGCGGGTCAACTTCTCCCTATCAAGTTTCCCCGGCGCAAGCCGATGGTGTTGGCAACACTACAATAATCAGTGCTGCCACACTGCCGGGGAGTCGAACATGTACCAATGGTTTTCCCAATCGCTGGGCAATGTAAGCGTCAATCGCAAATTGGGGCTGGGCTTTGGCCTGGTGTTGTTACTGACCCTGGCCATCACCTTCACCGGTTGGCAGGGCCTGGACAGCGTCACCGAGCGCGGCGACAAGCTGGGCAACATTTCGGTGATCCACCAGTACACTCAGGAGCTGCGCATCGCCCGCCAGCACTACCAGCGTGACCGCAACGATGCGGCCATCGCAGAGCTGGAAAAGGCCCTGGGCAACCTCGAACGCCAGATCACCTTCATGCTCGGGCAAATCGAGCAACCCACTGACCGCCAGCGCCTGCAACAGCAACAAGCTGCCGTCAGCCAATACCTGCAGGCCTTCAACGACCTCAAGCAAACCGCTCAACGCCGCGACGCCGCTCGCGGCGTACTGGGTGACAGCGCCGACAAGGCCGTCGAGCTGATCAACCGGGTGCAACAGCGCCTGCTGCAGGGCGGCGATATCACCCAGTACCAAAATGCCGTGGAAGTCAGTGCACTGGTGCAACAGGCTCGCTTCCAGGTGCGCGGCTATACCTACAGCGGCAACGCCGAGTACCAGCAGACTGCACTGAAGGCCATCGACCAGGCCCTCACCGAACTCAAGGCACTGCCCGCCAGGTTGCCGGCCGAATACGCTGCCAGCCTTGACGATTCGGCCACAGCACTGGCCGCCTACCGCGACGCCGTAAACCAGTTCGCCACGGCCCAAGGCGCCAGCGAACAGGCGCTGCAACGCATGACCGATCAAGGGTCGGTACTGCTGCAGACCAGCGAGGCGATGACCATTTCGCAGACCGAAGTACGCGATGCCGGTACGCGCCAGGCGAAGATCATGCTCGGCAGTGCTACCGCACTGGCCTTGGTGCTGGGCCTGCTCGCAGCCTGGGCCATCACCCGGCAGATCATCATTCCCCTGCGACAGACCTTGGCTGCCGCCGAGCGCGTGGCCAACGGCGACTTGCGCCAGGACCTGCATTCGACCCGCCGCGACGAACTCGGCCAGCTTCAAGCCAGCATGCAGCGCATGACCCAAGGCCTGCGCGAGCTGATCGGCGGCATAGGCGATGGCGTGACACAGATCGCCAGCGCCGCAGAAGAGCTGTCGGCAGTAACCGAGCAGACCAGCGCCGGGGTCAACAATCAAAAGGTCGAGACCGATCAGGTAGCGACCGCGATGAACGAAATGGCGGCCACCGTGCATGAAGTGGCGCGTAATGCCGAGCAGGCCTCGGAAGCCGCCGCCATGGCCGACCAGCAGGCACGCGAGGGTGATCGCGTGGTCAGCGAGGCGGTCGCGCAAATCGAGCGCCTGGCCGGCGAGGTGGTCAACTCCAGCGAAGCGATGAACCAGCTCAAGGCTGAGAGCGACAAGATCGGCAGTGTGCTCGACGTGATCAAGTCGGTGGCCCAGCAGACCAACTTGCTGGCACTCAATGCCGCCATCGAAGCGGCACGTGCGGGTGAAGCGGGGCGTGGCTTTGCGGTGGTAGCTGACGAGGTACGCAGCCTGGCCCAGCGCACCCAGCAGTCCACAGAAGAAATCGAAGAACTGATCGCCGGCCTGCAAAGCGGCACCCAGCGCGTGGCCAGCGTGATGGACGCCAGCCGTCAGCTGACCGACAGCAGCGTCGAATTGACCCGCCGCGCCGGCAGCTCGCTGGAAACCATCACCCACACGGTTTCGTCGATCCAGGCCATGAATCAGCAGATCGCCACTGCGGCGGAGCAGCAGAGTGCTACTGCCGAAGAGATCAACCGCAGCGTGATGAATGTTCGGGATATTTCCGACCAGACTTCCGCTGCAAGTGAGGAGACAGCCAGCTCCAGCGTCGAGCTGGCTCGGCTGGGTACTCACCTGCAAGGGCTGGTTGGGCGGTTCAGACTTTGATACCTCACTGTCTGCGCTGAATTTTCCTACATAAGTTTCAGGTCAAGTCCTACAGGCCCTCCGCCGATTGGCAGGGATGAGATGCCGGCACTACGCCAGCACCCCATCCCTACCAACTGGACGGAGACCCGCCATGTTCGGCTACCTCAATCACAGGCTCGGCAACATCAGTGTCGGCGCCAAGCTCGCCTTGGGCTTCGCCGTAGTCCTCGCGCTCACTCTGGCCACCACGGTCAGCGGCTGGCGCGCCCTGGACGACGCCATCAGCCGCTCGGAACAACTCAGTGAAATCGGCCAGATCAATGATCTGGTCAAAGACCTGCGCGCCGAGCGCATCACCTATCGAGTACTGGCCGACGACGCCAGCAGGGCGCAGATCGCCGGTATTCTGCAGCAACTGGATGCCCTGCTGACCACCCTTGAGCAGCGCAGCAGCGTCGATGAGTCACGCCAGATGCTGACCCAGAAACTGCAGCTACTGCAGCGCCTGCGCGAGAACTTCGCAGCCCTGCAGCGCACCGTCGAAGAGCGTCGAGCGCTTCGCACAAGCATGCAGGAGCAAGAGCAGAAACTGAACGACGTCATCGACGCCCTGCAGACCCAGACCCTGCTCAAGATGCCTGCTGACAGCCAGGGCGGCGTGCTTGGCCTGATGGAAACCCTGAGCCGCCAGGTCGACACCGCCAACCAGCAGAGCCTGGTGCCAGCCTACACCTTCGTGCCGCTCACGGACTTCGCCAAAGTCGGCGATACCGCCTTGAACTCCGCCGATGCCAGTCTCGGCCAGTTGCTCAAGGGTCTTGCCCCGCTAGGCCTGCCACGCACGCTGACAGAACAGCCAGGCATCGAGCTGGGCAAGTACCGCACCAGCCTTGAGCAGTATCGCCGCACGGCACTGCAAGTCGAACAGCTTCAGAACGATATGGAACAGATGGGCAAGGAGCTCAGGGCGGCCAGCCTGGAACTGGCCGAAAGGAAGGTAGAGCAACGCGACAACGAGGCCATCGCCGCCCGCTCCTTGCTCACCAGCGTGGCACTGCTGGCCCTGGTCGTGGGTATCGTCGCTGGCTGGCTGATCACCCAGCAGATCACTCAACCGCTGCGCCAGACACTGGCATTGGCCGCGCGTATTGCCAAAGGTGACCTGAGCCAGCTCGAGCCAGTGCAGCGCCGCGACGAAATGGGGCAGTTGCAGACCCGCATGGGCGAGATGACCGTGAGCCTGCGCGAGCTGATCGGCGGGATCGACCAAGGGGTCGGCCAGCTTTCCCTGGCCGCCTCGCAGCTGGCAGCCAGCAGTGAGGACACCAAGCTGCGCATCAACCAGCAGCGCGAGGAGACCGACCAGGTAGCCACCGCCATGAACCAGATGAGCGCCACGGTACAAGAGGTTGCGCAGAATGCTGAACACGCCTCGTTGGCGGCGACAAACGCCGACCAGCAGGCGCAACTGGGTGACCAGGTGGTGGCCGAAGCCATCGGCCGCATCGAACAGCTGGCGCGGCAGATGGACGATTGCCTGGGCGCCATGCAGCACCTGGCCAGCGAAAGCCAGCGCATCGGCAGCATCCTCGATGTGATCAAGTCAGTGTCGGAGCAGACCAACCTGCTGGCATTGAACGCGGCCATCGAAGCCGCCAGGGCGGGCGAAGCGGGCCGAGGTTTTGCCGTGGTCGCCGACGAGGTGCGCGGGCTGGCGCAGCGCACCCAGCAGTCCACTGAGGAAATCGAGCAACTGATCAACAGCCTGCACAGCGGCACCGACGAGGTCACCCGCCTGCTCGACGACAGCAAGCAGCTGACCGAACAGAGCGTCGATCTGAGCCGCAGGGCCGGGCAGGCCCTGGCGCAGATTACCGACACGGTTTCGAGCATACAGGGGATGAACCAGCAGATTGCCACGGCCAGCGAGGAACAGAGCGTGGTGGCCGAGCAAATCAACCGAAGTGTGCTGAATGTGCGAGATGTGTCTGATCAGACCAGTGCGGCCAGTGAGCAGACGGCCACTTCGAGTGGGGAGCTGGAGCAGTTGGGGCGGCAACTACGGGGGATGGTGGGACGGTTCAGCCTTTAAGACCGAGCCGTCCTCTTCGCGGGTAAA
>NZ_BCAZ01000013.1:0-113722 GCF_001320205.1 Pseudomonas sp. NBRC 111123 | reverse complement strand
GCGGGTTTACTCGCGAAGAGGCCGGCACAGTTAGAAAGTTCTTTGTAGTCCACCACGATCCCCGCATTTCCTGACGCGTTGGCGTATCATTAGCCGCCTAACGGCAACCCCCATCAGGACTGCTTGCGCATGCTCGCCCTTCTCATCCAGACGCTGAACATCACGGCGCCCGTCTTCGCCATGCTGTTCATGGGCGTGCTGCTCAAACGCATCCACCTGATCGACGACAACTTCAACCGCGTCGCCTCGCAGTTGGTGTTCAACGTCTGCATGCCCGCGTTGCTGTTCCTCGGCATCTACCATGCCGACCTGGCCACGGCGGTGCAGCCCAAGGTCATCCTCTACTTCGTTGCCGCCACCCTGGTCGGCTTCGCAGTCTCCTGGGGCATGGCCATCTGGCGAAGCCCGTTGGCCGACCGGGGCATCTACACCCAGGGTGCGTTTCGCGGCAACAACGGTGTGATCGGCCTGGCCCTGGCCGCCAGCCTCTATGGCGATTACGGCATTTCCCTGGGGGCGGTGCTCGCCGGCCTGGTGATCCTCATGTACAACTCGCTGTCGTCGGTGGTGCTGGCGGTGTACAGCCCGGACCTGAAGTCCGACCCCTGGAGCATTTGCAAGAGCATCTTCAGCAACCCGCTGATCATCAGCGTGCTGGTGGCCACGCCGATGGCCTACGGCCAGGTACCGCTGCCCAACTGGCTGCTGACCTCGGGCGACTACCTGGCGCAGATGACCCTGCCGCTGGCGCTGATCTGCATTGGCGGCACCCTGTCACTGGCGGCGCTGCGCGACAGCGGCAAGCTGGCCGTCGATGCCAGCCTGGTGAAGATGGTCTGGCTGCCGCTGATCGGCACGCTGGGTGCCTGGCTGTGCGGCTTCCGTGGTGCCGAACTGGGTATCCTGTTCCTGTACATCGGCAGCCCGACGGCGGCAGCCAGTTATGTCATGGCTCGTGCAGCCAACGGCAACCATGAATTGGCGGCGTCGATCATCGTGATCACCACGCTAATGGCTGCGATCACCACCAATATTGGTATTTTCATCTTGCAGTGGGGCGGATGGATCTAGATCCTTGACTGCAAAACAACAGCAACAACACTGCCTCACTGAGCCAAAGGACACTTCATGCAAGACCAGAGCACGCCCGAGC
Organism: Pseudomonas sp. NBRC 111123; assembly: GCF_001320205.1. NCBI lineage: Bacteria > Pseudomonadati > Pseudomonadota > Gammaproteobacteria > Pseudomonadales > Pseudomonadaceae > Pseudomonas > Pseudomonas sp. NBRC 111123. The sequence goes on along the minus strand of NZ_BCAZ01000013.1, from coordinate 112,569 downwards.
AGTTGAAGCGCGGGCTGAAGAATCGCCATATCCAGCTGATCGCGCTGGGTGGTGCCGTTGGCACCGGGCTGTTTCTGGGCATTGCCCAGACCATCCAGCTGGCCGGCCCCTCCGTTTTGCTGGGCTACGCCATCGCCGGCCTGATGGCCTTCTTCATCATGCGCCAATTGGGTGAGATGGTGGTCGAGGAACCGGTCGCCGGCAGCTTCAGCCACTTCGCCCACCAATACTGGAGCGAGTTCGCCGGGTTCGTCTCGGGCTGGAACTACTGGGTGGTGTACGTGCTGGTCGGCATGGCCGAACTCACCGCCGTGGGTATCTATGTGCAGTACTGGTGGCCAGAGTTTCCGACCTGGGCCACCGCGGCGATCTTCTTCGTGGCGATCAACCTGATCAACCTGACCCAGGTGAGGGTCTACGGCGAGATGGAGTTCTGGTTCGCCCTGGTCAAGGTGGTGGCAATCGTCAGCATGATCGGCTTCGGTGCCTGGCTGCTGGCCAGCGGTCACGGTGGCCCGGATGCCAGCGTGGCGAACCTGTGGCAATACGGCGGGTTCTTCCCCAATGGCGTGACCGGGCTGGTGATGGCGCTGGCGGTGATCATGTTCTCGTTCGGTGGCCTGGAGCTGGTCGGTATCACCGCTGCCGAAGCCGACAATCCGCGCCAGAGCATCCCCAAGGCGACCAACCAGGTGGTCTACCGCATCCTGATCTTCTACATCGGCGCCCTGGCCGTGCTGCTGTCGCTGTACCCCTGGCAGAACGTGGTGCAGGGCGGCAGCCCGTTCGTGATGATCTTCCACGAACTGGACAGCGACCTGGTGGCGACCATCCTCAACATCGTGGTACTGACCGCGGCGCTGTCGGTGTACAACAGCTGCGTGTACGCCAACAGCCGCATGCTGTTCGGCCTGGCCAGCCAAGGTGATGCACCGCGTCAGTTGCTCAAGGTCAGCCGCAGCGGCGTGCCACTGACGGCGTTGGGCGTTTCGGCCTTTGCGACCGGCATGTGCGTGCTGATCAACTACCTGATGCCCGGTGAAGCGTTCGGCCTGCTGATGGCCCTGGCGGTGTCGGCGTTGGTGATCAACTGGGCCAGTATCAGCATTACCCATCTTAAGTTCCGCAAGGCCAAACTGGCGGCGGGGATTACCCCGTTCTACCAGAGCTGGGGGCACCCGCTGACCAACTACCTGTGCCTTGCGTTCATCGTGCTGATTCTGGTGGTGATGTACCTGACTCCGCCGATTCGCATCTCGGTGATGCTGATTCCGGGGTGGATTGCGGTGTTGTGGGTGGCCTTCAAACTTAAGAAATCTCGCCAGGTTCGTCGTTAGATTTGTATTGCCTGTGAGATCGAGCGCCGCCCGCGCGGCGCATCGCGGATGAATCCGCTCCTACATCTGTTGCAACGTACCGAACCTGTTACGCCATGGTTGCCCGCCTTGGCGCATGTCGTGAGTCTTGCAAGCAGGCTGACAACCATGGCCTGACAGGCATGGCCACGTTGCAACAGATGTAGGGGCGGATTCATCCGCGATGCGCCGCGCGGGCGGCGCTCGGTCTCACAGGCGACACAAGGCCCAAGGCATGCACCTGCGGGTATCACTCCATCAATGCTGCCGCCGCCAGGCACGCACAGTGGTATAGAGCAACACCACACCCAGCACCGGCAGAACGTAGAACAGCATCAACCGCTCCAGGCGGCCAGCCAGTGGCATGCCCATGGTAAAGGCCGCCACATGCAGGGCGTAGACCAGGTACAGGCAGAGGAACATCAGCCCCTCGGCGCGGGTGATGCGATAACCGGAATAGAACACCGGCAAGCTCAGCGCGGCGACGCCAAGCATCACTGGCAAGTCGAAGGCCAGTGCATTGGGTGAGATGGTCAGTGGCTCGGGGGTAATCAGCGCGGTCAGGCCGAGTACTGCGAGCAGGTTGAACAGGTTGCTGCCGACCACTGTGCCGACTGCAATCTCCCGCTCACCTCGAATGGCGGCGATCAGCGCGGCGGCAAGCTCAGGCAGGGATGTACATACCGCGACCACGGTCAGGCCGATGACCCGTTCGGACAGGCCCAGGTCGGTCGCCACTTCGATGGCTGCTTCCAGCAGCAGGTGCCCAGCCAGGCTCAGCAGGCCGAGGCCGAACAGCACCTGCAGCAGCGTCCCGGACCAGAAGCGCCCGGCACTGGCCGCCCCGGCATTCGGCGCCGGATAGGTGCGGGCATAGTTGCGCGATTGATGCCACAACATGGCCAGGTAGCCCGTCAGGGCAAGCAACAGCAGCAACCCTTCGGCCCGGCCCAGGTGGCCGTTGGCACAGAGCGCATAGACCAGGCCGCTGGCGGCAATCATCAGCGGGATGTCCAGGCGCACCAGCTGGCGTGAAACCCGCAACGGGATGATCAGTGCCGCCAGGCCGAGGATGACCAGCACATTGAAGATGTTGCTACCGATTACGCTGCCCACGGCCACGTCGGGCGCACCCTGGTAGGCGGCCTGCAGGCTCACGGTCAGCTGCGGTGCAGTACTGCCGAAGGCCACCAGGCTCAGACCGATGATCAATGGCCGTACGCGCAGCCGCCCGGCCAGGCGCAGCGCCGCGCGCACCAGCAGTTCGGCGCCGGCGATCAGCAGCAGCAGGGCGACGCCCATTTGCAGCAGGCTGAAGGTTGGGAGGGTGGCGAGGTCGAAAATGGTGGGGCTCCAGTCAGGACGGGTGTCAGCTCAGTCGCTCAGACCTTGTACCCGGACGCGCGCCGTTCCGCTACGGAGCATGCCGATTTTTTCTGCTGCGGCACGTGACAGGTCGATCAGCCGGCCGCGGGTATGCGGGCCTCGGTCGTTGATGCGCACTACCACGCTGCGGTCGTTTGCCAGGTTGGTGACCAGCACCCGGCTGCCAAAAGGCAGGCTGCGGTGGGCGGCGGTGAGGCCGTGCTGGTTGAACGGTTCGCCGCTGGCGGTGCGTTTGCCGTGGTGGCGTGAGCCGTAGTAGGACGCGGTTCCGGTTTCATTGTAACCGCGGGGGTCGATGTCATGGCTGGCGCAGCCGGCCAGGGCAGAGAAGAGGGCGAGGGTGGTCAGGGATCGTTTTAGCAATTCGGATGCTCCGGTGCTGCTAGTGGGGCCGCTGTGCGGCCCATCGCGGATGAATCCGCTCCTACACGCGTGTCGCGATGCCTTGTAGGAGCGGATTCATCCGCGATCGAGGGCAAGGCCCTCGCCGCGTTTTCAGCTCACCCTTCGAGCTTGGCCTTGAGCAATTGGTTCACCTGCCCCGGGTTGGCCTTGCCTTTGGAGGCCTTCATCGCCTGGCCAACGAAGAAGCCGAACATCTTGCCGCGCTTGGCCTCGTCGGCGGCGCGGTACTGTTCGACCTGCTCGGCATTGGCGGCGAGCATCTCGTCGAGCATCTTGTCGATCGCACCGGTGTCGGTGACCTGCTTGAGGCCGCGGCTGGAGATGATGCTGTCGGCATCGCCTTCACCGGCGGCCATGGCCTCGAACACGGTCTTGGCGATCTTGCCGCTGATGGTGTTGTCGCGAATGCGCAGCAGCATGCCGCCCAGGTGCGCGGCGCTGACCGGCGCCTGGTCGATCTCGATGCCCAGCTTGTTCAGCAGGCTGCCCAGCTCGACCATTACCCAGTTGGCGGCCAGTTTGGCGTCGCCACCGATCTTGACCACTTCTTCGAAGTAGTCCGCCTGCTCGCGGCTGGAAGCCAGCACGTTGGCGTCGTAGGCCGACAGGCCGTACTGGCTCTGGAAGCGCTCGACTTTCTGTGGCGGCAGCTCCGGCAGGCCGGCGCGGACGGTTTCGAGGAAGCTGTCCTCGATCACCACCGGCAGCAGGTCCGGGTCGGGGAAGTAACGGTAGTCGTTGGCTTCCTCCTTGCTGCGCATGGAGCGGGTCTCGTCCTTGTTCGGGTCGTACAGGCGAGTTTCCTGCACCACCTTGCCGCCGTCCTCGATCAGGTCGATCTGGCGCTGGATCTCGCTGTTGATCGCGCGCTCGATGAAGCGGAACGAGTTGACGTTCTTGATCTCGCAGCGGGTGCCGAACTCGGCCTGGCCTTTCGGGCGGATCGACACGTTGCAGTCGCAGCGCAGCGAGCCTTCGGCCATGTTGCCGTCACAGATACCCAGGTAGCGCACCAGTGCGTGGATCGCCTTGACGTACGCCACGGCTTCCTTGGCGCTGCGCATGTCCGGCTCGGAGACGATTTCCAGCAGTGGCGTGCCGGCACGGTTCAGGTCGATGCCGGTGGAGCCGCTGAAGTCTTCGTGCAAGCTCTTGCCAGCATCTTCTTCCAGGTGCGCGCGGGTGACGCCAATGCGCTTGATGGTGCCGTCTTCGAGGGCGATGTCCAGGTGGCCCTTGCCGACGATCGGCAGGTCCATCTGGCTGATCTGGTAACCCTTGGGCAGGTCGGGGTAGAAGTAGTTCTTGCGCGCGAACACGTTGCGCTTGCCGATCTCGGCATCGATTGCCAGGCCGAACATGCAGGCCATGCGCACGGCTTCCTGGTTCAGCACCGGCAGGACGCCGGGCATCCCCAGGTCGACCAGGCTGGCCTGGGTGTTCGGCTCGGAGCCGAAGGTGGTGGCGCTGCCGGAGAAGATCTTCGACTGGGTGGCCAGCTGGGTATGAATCTCCAGCCCGATCACAACTTCCCATTGCATGTGTGAATTCCTCAGAAGCCGTTAGGGGCGCGGGTGTGCCAGTCGGTGACTTGCTGGTAACGGTGCGCGACGTTGAGCAGGCGGCCTTCCTGGAAGTACGGGGCCAGCAGCTGCACGCCGACCGGCAGGCCATCGACGAAGCCGGCTGGCATCGACAGGCCCGGCAGGCCCGCCAGGTTGGCGGTGATGGTGTAGACGTCTTCCAGGTAGGCGGCGACCGGGTCGCTGCTCTTGGCGCCAAGTTTCCAGGCCGGGTTCGGCGTGGTCGGGCCGAGAATCAGGTCGACATCGTTGAAGGCGGCCATGAAGTCGTTCTTGATCAGGCGGCGAATCTGCTGCGCCTTGACGTAGTAGGCATCATAGTAGCCGGCCGACAGGGCGTAGGTGCCGACCATGATGCGGCGCTGCACTTCTGCGCCGAAGCCTTCGCCACGGGAGCGCTTGTACAGGTCGGTCAGGTCTTTCGGCGCTTCGCAGCGGTAGCCGAAGCGCACGCCGTCGAAACGCGACAGGTTGGACGAGGCTTCGGCCGGGGCGATCACGTAGTACGCCGGAATGGCGTGCTGCATGTTCGGCAGGCTGATTTCCTTGACCACCGCGCCGAGCGTTTCCAGTTCCTTGACGCTGGCCTGGACCAGTTCGGCGATGCGCGGGTCGAGGCCGGCACCGAAGTACTCCTTCGGCAGGCCGATGCGCAGGCCCTGCAGCGAGCCATTAAGGCCGGCGCTGTAGTCCGGAACCGGCTCATCGATGCTGGTGGAGTCCTTGGCGTCGAAGCCGGCCATGCCTTGCAGCAGCAGGGCGCAGTCTTCGGCGGTACGCGCCAGCGGGCCACCCTGGTCGAGGCTGGAGGCGTAGGCGATCATGCCCCAGCGCGACACGCGACCGTACGTCGGCTTGAGGCCGGTGAGGTTGGTCAGTGCCGCCGGCTGGCGGATCGAGCCGCCGGTGTCGGTGCCGGTGGTGGCCGGCAGCAGGCGCGCGGCAACGGCCGCGGCCGAACCACCGGACGAGCCGCCTGGGACGTGCTCGAGGTTCCACGGGTTCTTCACCGCGCCGTAGTGGCTGGATTCGTTGGCCGAACCCATGGCGAATTCGTCCATGTTGGTCTTGCCCAGGGTGACCATGCCGGCTTCGGCCAGCTTGGCGACCACGGTGGCGTCATACGGCGCCTTGAAGTTGTCGAGCATCTTGGAGCCGCAACTGGTGCGTACGCCGAGGGTGCAGAACAGGTCCTTGTGGGCGATCGGCGCACCCAGCAGCGCACCGGTCTCGCCAGCGGCGCGACGGGCGTCGGCGGCACGCGCCTGGCCCAGGGCCAGCGCTTCGGTGACGCTGATGAAGCTGTTGATCTGTGGGTCGATCTGCTTGACGCGCGCCAGCAAGGCGCCGGTCAGCTCTTCGGAGGAAAACGACTTGTCGGCGAGTCCGCGAGCGATCTCGGCCAGGGTCAATTCATGCATGGCAGGCTCTATCCCTTACTCGATGACTTTCGGAACCAGGTACAGACCGCTTTCGGTCGATGGTGCGATGGCCTGGTAGGCCTCGCGCTGGTTGCTTTCGGTGACCTGGTCGGGACGCAGGCGCTGGCTGGCCTCCAGGGGGTGGGCCAGGGGCTCGATGCCGTTGGTATCGACCGCTTGCATCTGGTCGACCAGGCCGAGAATGCTGTTCAGGGCGTCAGTAATGCGTGGCAGTTCGCCGTCATTCAGGCCCAGGCGGGCCAGATGGGCGATCTTTTCCACGTCGCTGCGTTCAAGCGCCATGGTGATCTCCAGGGGAAACAAAGAACGGAATAGGGTCCGCGGTGAGGAACATGTCAGCATTTTGGCGGTCTAACGGCCGCGATCATCTGCTGGCGTGCTCGGAAAAACAGCCAATTTAACATATTGGCTCCTTGCCCAAAATCCCTGCCATTGTTAGAGTTTGCCGCACTTTTTTACCCACGCTTTCCCCAGGGTCACTTTCCCATGTTCAAGAAACTGCGTGGCATGTTTTCCAGCGATCTTTCCATCGACCTGGGGACTGCCAACACCCTTATTTACGTGCGTGAGCGCGGTATCGTCCTGAATGAGCCCTCGGTTGTTGCCATCCGTACCCACGGCAACCAGAAAAGCGTCGTCGCCGTCGGTACCGAAGCCAAGCGCATGCTGGGCCGTACGCCAGGTAACATTGCTGCCATTCGTCCGATGAAGGACGGCGTCATCGCCGACTTCAGCGTTTGTGAAAAAATGTTGCAGTACTTCATCAACAAGGTTCACGAAAACAGCTTCCTGCAGCCCAGCCCTCGCGTGCTGATCTGCGTGCCGTGCAAGTCGACCCAGGTAGAGCGCCGCGCCATTCGCGAGTCGGCCCTGGGCGCCGGTGCCCGGGAAGTGTTCCTGATCGAAGAGCCAATGGCCGCTGCCATCGGCGCCGGCCTGCCGGTCGAAGAAGCCCGTGGCTCGATGGTTGTCGATATCGGTGGTGGTACCACCGAAATCGCACTGATCTCGCTGAACGGTGTGGTGTATGCCGAGTCCGTTCGTGTTGGCGGCGACCGCTTCGACGAAGCCATCGTCACCTACGTGCGCCGCAACTACGGCAGCCTGATCGGCGAATCCACCGCCGAGCGCATCAAACAGGAAATCGGCACCGCCTACCCGGGTGGCGAAGTACGCGAAGTCGACGTGCGCGGCCGTAACCTGGCCGAGGGCGTGCCTCGCGCCTTCACCCTGAACTCCAACGAAGTCCTGGAAGCCCTGCAGGAATCCCTGGCTACCATCGTCCAGGCGGTCAAGAGCGCCCTGGAGCAGTCGCCGCCGGAGCTGGCCTCCGACATCGCCGAGCGCGGCCTGGTGCTGACCGGTGGTGGCGCATTGCTGCGTGACCTCGACAAGCTGCTGGCCCAGGAAACCGGCCTGCCGGTGATCGTCGCCGAAGACCCGCTGACCTGCGTCGCCCGTGGCGGCGGTCGCGCCCTGGAGATGATGGACAAGCACGCGATGGACCTGCTCTCCAGCGAGTGATCCCCGCAGCGATAGAGCGCCCGGTTTACAGGTAGCACGCGCAGTGCTACCTGTATGCGCAGGGCTGGCGTCCATTCGGGCGTCGTTTCCGTCAACCCGCAACCAGGCTGGTGCGTTGTCCCATGTCCAATGACCTCCTGAGTCGTCCACGAGGAACGGCCCATTAAACCGCTTTTCTCCAAGGGCCCTTCGCTGGGCGTTCGCCTGCTGGTACTGGTGGTGCTGTCGGTCGCGTTGATGGTTGTCGACGCGCGTTTCGACGTGCTCAAGCCGGTGCGTAGCCAGATGGGCCTGGTGCTCATGGAATCGTACTGGATCACCGACCTGCCGCAGCGCATGTGGCAAGGCGTGGCCGGCCAGTTCGGCAGCCGCACCGAGCTGATCGCCGAAAACGAAAAACTCAAGACCGAAGCCCTGCTGCTGCAGGGGCGCCTGCAGAAGCTGGCGGCCCTGACCGAGCAGAACGTGCGCCTGCGCGAGCTGCTCAATTCCTCGGCGCTGGTCAACGAAAAGGTCGAGGTGGCCGAGCTGATCGGTGTCGACCCCAACCCTTTCACCCACCGCATCCTGATCAACAAGGGCGAGCGTGATGGCGTGTTCCTCGGCCAGCCGGTGCTCGATGCCCGCGGCCTGATGGGGCAGGTGGTCGAGCTGATGCCGTATACCTCGCGCGTCCTGCTGCTGACCGACACGACCCACAGCATTCCGGTGCAGGTCAACCGCAATGGCCTGCGTGCCATCGCCAGCGGCACCGGCAACCCGGAACGCCTTGAACTGCGCCACGTCGCCGACACCGCCGACATCAAGGAAGGCGACCTGCTGGTGAGTTCCGGCATGGGTCAACGCTTCCCTGCCGGTTACCCGGTGGCCACGGTCAATGAAGTGATCCACGATTCTGGCCAGCCGTTCGCCATCGTCCGCGCCATACCTACTGCCGCGCTCAACCGCAGCCGTTACATGCTGCTGGTGTTCAGTGACCGTCGAAGCCCGGAACAGCGCGCCACCGACGCAGCGATTGCCCAGGAAGAAGCCGATCGCAAAGGTACTGGCCAACCCGCTGCCAATGCCGAGCACCCGGCCGCGGCCCCGACCCCGGCGCAGCCGGCTGCTCCGGCAGCTGCGGGTCAGGCACCTGCGGCCCCGGCTGCAGCGCCTGCCAGCCCAGCCGCCGCGCCTGCGGCATCTGCCCATTCACGGAGGCAATGATGGCCAAGTCGCGCCGTAATCACGGTTGGGTCATCTGGCTGACGTTTGCCATTGGCCTGCTGCTCAGCGTTTCTCCCATGCCGCAGTTCCTCGAAGTGTTCCGGCCCATGTGGCTGGCAATGCTGGTGTCGTTCTGGACCTTGAACGTGCCCAGCAAGGTGGGCATGACTACCGCCTTCGTACTTGGCCTGGCCGAGGATGTGCTGTACGGCACCTTGCTGGGGCAGAACGCATTCATCCTGACCCTGATCACGTTCCTTGTGCTGTCGCTACAGCAGCGCCTGCGCATGTTCCCGCTGTGGCAGCAGAGCTTGGTGATCCTGGTGATCTTCGGTATCGCCCAGCTGATCCAGCTGTGGCTCAGCGCGCTCACTGGCAATCGCCTGCCAACCCTGGCGCTGGTCTGGTCAGCCGTGATCAGTGCCTTGCTCTGGCCATGGATCAGTTTCGCCCTGCGCGACCTGCGCCGACGTTTGCATATCAACTGACGGCGCTGCCATCACTGACAGGGAGATGTCTGAATGAAACCCCTCTACCTCGCCTCCGGCTCGCCACGCCGGCGTGAACTGCTCGCCCAGATCGGCGTGCCGTTCACGGTTGTCAGTGCGCCCATCGATGAAACCCCGTTAGCGGGTGAAACCGCCGAAGCCTACGTCGAGCGCCTGGCCCGGGCCAAGGCCGAAGCCGGCCTGGCCACGCTTCAAGGCCCTGCCGTGGCGCTTGGCGCCGATACGGCGGTGGTGCTCGATGGTCGTATTCTCGGCAAGCCAGAAAACCGTGAACATGCACTGACCATGCTGGCGGACCTGGCCGGGCGCGCGCACCAGGTGCTGACGGCCGTGGCTTTGAGCGATGGCCAGCGTTGTGAAAGCCTGTGTGTCAGTAGCACCGTGCATTTTCGTCCTGTCGATGCCGCAGAAGCCGAGCGCTATTGGGCCAGTGGCGAACCCTTGGACAAGGCGGGCGGCTACGCCATTCAGGGCCTGGGTGCGGTGTTCGTCACCGGCCTCGAAGGCAGTTACTCGGCCGTGGTCGGCCTGCCATTGTGCGAAACGGCCACCCTGCTCACCCGGTTCGGTATCGCCTGCTGGCAGGTACCGGCGCTTTTGCCTGAGGTAACAAACCAGCGGTAGCCAGCCTGACACGCGCGATCCATCATTACCGAAGACCTTTGACGAGAGCCTGCCATGAGTGAAGAGATCCTGATCAACATCACGCCGATGGAGTCGCGTGTGGCGGTGGTGGAAAACGGGGTGCTGCAGGAAGTGCATGTGGAGCGCACCCAGCGCCGCGGCATCGTCGGCAATATCTACAAGGGCAAGGTGGTGCGAGTGCTGCCGGGCATGCAGGCGGCGTTTGTCGACATCGGCCTGGAGCGCGCGGCGTTCATCCATGCGTCGGAAATCTCCCAGCGCGAAGGCTCGGCAGTGGAGAACATCACCGCACTGGTGCATGAGGGCCAGGCCCTGGTGGTGCAGGTGACCAAGGACCCGATCGGAACCAAGGGCGCACGTCTGACCACGCAGCTGTCGATTCCCTCCCGTTACCTGGTGTACATGCCACGCAGCAGCCATGTCGGCATCTCGCTGAAGATCGAAGACGAAGCCGAACGCGAACGCCTCAAGCAGGTGGTCAGCGACTGCATGGACAGCGAGAACATCAAGGACGCCGGTGGCTTCATTCTGCGTACCGCTGCCGAGGGCGCGCGGGCCGAAGAAATCCTCCAGGACATCCGCTACCTGCGACGCCTGTGGGAGCAGATTGGCAGCCAGATCCAGACCTGCGGCGCGCCGACAGTCATTTATGAAGACCTTGGCCTGGCCCTGCGTACGCTGCGCGACCTGGTCAACCCGAAGATCGAGAAGATCCGCATCGACTCGCGGGAAACCTTCCAGAAAACCACGCAGTTTGTCGCCGAACTGATGCCGGAAATCGCCGATCGCCTGGAGCACTACCCTGGGGAGAGGCCAATTTTCGACCTTTATGGGGTCGAGGACGAAATCCAGCGCGCCCTGGAGCGCAAGGTACCGCTTAAGTCCGGTGGCTACCTGGTGGTCGACCCGGCCGAGGCGATGACCACCATCGACGTCAACACGGGGGCATTTGTCGGCCACCGCAACCTCGAAGAAACCATCTTCAAGACCAACCTCGAAGCCGCCACGGCAATCGCCCGGCAGCTGCGCCTTCGCAACATCGGCGGGATCATCATCATCGACTTCATCGACATGGAAGACGAAGAACACCAGCGCCAGGTGCTGCGGACCCTGGAAAAGCAGCTGGAACGCGATCACGCCAAGACCAACATCATTGGCATCACTGAGCTGGGCCTGGTGCAGATGACCCGCAAACGCACCCGTGAAAGCCTTGAACAAGTGCTCTGCGAACCCTGCGTCGCCTGCCAGGGCCGCGGCAAGCTGAAAACCCCGGAAACCATCTGTTACGAGATCTTCCGCGAAATCCTCCGCGAGGCCCGTGCCTACCAAGCTGAAGGTTACCGTGTGCTGGCCAACCAGAAAGTGGTCGATCGCCTGCTGGACGAGGAGTCCGGCAACGTTGCCGAACTGGAGGCCTTCATTGGCCGAACCATTCGCTTCCAGGTCGAGTCGATGTATTCGCAGGAACAATATGATGTGGTGCTGCTCTGAGGCATTCTGATACCCACCCAAGAAGGTACTGGCTGGCAAATTCGGCTCGTCGGGCCATCATGGATAAACGACCTGGAGGGCCATGGCCATGGGACGTCTGAACCGCGTTCTTGTTGCCTTGACCCGCTGGGGGCTGGGCATCTGCGCCTTGCTCGCTGTGCTGGTGGCGTTGTACGTCAGCCTTGGCCGCGAACTGGTGCCACTGGTGGCCGAATACCGTGCCGACGTCGAAAGCAAAGCTGAACAGGCACTGGGCCTGCCTGTGCATGTTGGGGCCCTGGAAGGACGTTGGAGTGGCCTGGCGCCGTTATTGCGCGTACGCGACCTGCAACTGGGTGAAGGCGCATCGGCCTTGCGCCTGGATGAGGTCAAGGTGGTGCCCGACCTCTGGGCCAGCCTGACCGCCCGTGAAGTTCGCCTGGCGCGCATCGAGCTCAGCGGCCTGCAGCTGATTTTGCGGGAAGACGAGCAGGGTGGCTGGGCCCTTGAAGGGCTGCCGAAAAAGGACGATGCGCCGCTGGACCCCGCCGAAGTGTTGCAGCGTCTGCGCCAATTGGGCCGCATCGATGTGTTCGACAGCCAGGTAACCCTGCAGCCCTGGCAGCGTGACCCGCTGACCCTCACCTATGTCAGCGTCGGTTTGCAGGCGGGTGCATCGCGTCAGGCCCTGGACCTGCATGCGACCTTGCCCGACGGCCAGCCGCTGGCGGTCAGCCTGCGCAGCCGGGCAACCGCCAAAGACTGGCGCGACGGTGAAGTCGAGGCCTACCTGAGCCTGCCACAAAGCGACTGGGCGCGATGGTTGCCGCCTCGGGTGCTGGGCCAGTGGCGGGCTGAAGCGCTGAAGGCCGGTGGTGAATTCTGGGTCGACTGGCGCAAAGGCCAGTTGCAGCAGGCGGTAGTCCGCCTCAATGCCCCACAATTGCGAGGAGCCTACGCTGAGCGCAAGGCTGCGGCTTTGGATAATCTCGCCCTGGCTGCGTGGTTCCAGCGCCGCGATGAGGGCTTCGATGTGGTGGTGGACTCACTCGCCGCGAGTATCGGCAAGGCACGCTGGGAATCGCACCTGCAAGTGAAGCAGCGCCAGGGTGATGACCCGGCGGGTGAAACCTGGCAAGTTCAGGCCGACCGCCTTGACCTCACCCCGTTGACCCCAGTGATCAACGCACTGGCCCCCTTGCCGGACAAGCTCATGACCGTGGTCGATGCGCTGAAGGTCACCGGGGCGCTGCGCAACGTTCGCCTGGAAGCACGGCCAAAAGCCGAGGGCGACCAGCGACTGCAGTTCGCCGCCAACCTGGAGAAGGTCGGTTTCGACGCCTATCACGGCGCACCGGCGGCCGGCAATGTGAGTGGCAGTATCAGTGGCGACCTCGGGCATGGCGAATTGCGCCTGGATACGGACGCGTTCATGCTGCATCTGTATCCGATCTTCGCCAAACCCTGGCAGTACCAGAAGGCCAATGCGCGGCTGACGTGGACGCTCGACCAACACGGCTTCACCCTCATCGCCCCCTACCTCAAGGTGCTGGGCGAAGAAGGCAAGATTGCTGGCGATTTCCTGATTCGCCTGCTGTTCGACGAAGGCGCCGAAAGCTACATGGACCTACGCGTCGGCCTGACCGAAGGCGATGGCCGCTACACCGCCAAGTACCTGCCCGAAGTGCTGAGCCCGGCACTCGACGAGTGGCTGCGCAGCGCTATCGTCAAAGGTAACGTCGACCAGGGCTACTTCCAGTACCAGGGCTCGTTGAACCACAGCGCCACACCGGAGGCTCGCAGCATCAGCCTGTTCTTCAAGGTTCACGATGCCGCGCTGGACTTCCAGCCAGGCTGGCCGCAGGTGCAGCAAGTGGATGGCGATGTACTGATCGAGGACAGCGGCGTACGCATCAAGGCACGCACGGGCCTGCTGCTCGACACCAAGGTCAGCGACGTCAGTGTGAACATTCCCCATGTCGACAACGGCCAGCACAGTCACCTGTACCTGGACGGTGATTTCGACGGCAGCCTTGGCGATGGTCTGAAAATTCTCAAGGAAGCACCGATCGGCACTGGCGAGATCTTTGCCGGCTGGGACGGCGAGGGGCCCCTCAAGGGCAAATTAAAGCTCGACGTTCCCCTGGCCCACGGCGAGCAGCCGAAAGTGCTGGTGGACTTCGCCACTGCCGATGCACACCTGAAGATAGCTCCGCCTAGCCTGGACCTGACGCGTCTGAAGGGCGACTTCAGCTTCGATCTCGACAAGGGGCTGAGCGGCAAGAACATCAGCCTGCAGGTGTTCGGCAAACCGGTCACTGCGCAGATCAGCGCCGACGGCCAGCCGGGGCAGATGCAGACGCGCATCAATGCCAGCGGCCAGGCTTCGCTGAAGTCCCTGACCGACTGGCTGCAGTTCAAGCAGACCTTGCCCGCCGTTGGCGATATCCCGTACCAGTTGCAGGTCAATCTGGGCAGCCGCGATAACAGCTTGAATGTCAGCTCTACGCTCAAGGGCCTGGCCATCGACCTGCCGGCGCCATTCGGCAAGGCGGCGGGGGAAACCCGTGACAGCCGTTTCAGCATGAGCCTGCAAGGGCCTGAGCGGCGTTTTGATGCGTCTTACGCTGATTTGGCCCGTTTCGCCTACGCCGCGCCGGCCGACAAGCTGGGCCAGGGCCGCGGCGAGTTGCTGCTCGGCCCTGGCCAGGCACAATTGCCAGCGGGCCAGGGGTTGCGGGTGAAAGGGCGGCTGGAAAGCCTGGACCTGGGGCCTTGGCAGGAGCAGGCCGCACGTTTTGCCGGTGACGACCCCGGTGGCAATGCCCGGCAGAACCTGCAGAGTGTCGACTTGAGCATCGGCCAGCTGAAAGCCTTCGGCATGGCCCTGAACCAGGCCGTGGTGCGCCTGGCCCGTGGCGGCTCGGCCTGGGATCTGCGCCTGGACAGCAGGGAAGTCATCGGCAACGCACGCGTGCCCGATGCCAAGGCTGCGCCAATGACGGTGCGCCTGCAGACCCTGCGCCTGCCGCCTGCCGACCCGGCTGAAACACAGTCGGAAGAAGGTCCCGATCCGTTGGCCTCCTTCGACCCGCGCAAGGTGCCGGCCCTGGACCTGAGCATTGACAAGCTGTACCGCGGCGACGAGCTGTTCGGAAATGCCGCGCTGAAACTTCGCCCGACCGCACGGGGTGTGGCAGCACAGGACATCGACCTCGATTTCAAAGGCCTGCATGTCGATGGCAGTGGCGGTTGGGAAGGCGAAACCGGGGCTACCAGCAGTTGGTACAAAGGCCGGCTCGATGGCAAGAACCTCGCCGATGTGCTCAAGGCCTGGGGCTTCGCCCCGACGGTGACCAGTCGCGATTTCCGCCTGGATGTCGACGGCCGTTGGCCTGGTTCGCCGGCCTGGGTCGGCCTCAAGCACTTCTCTGGCAGCATGGATGCTGCCTTGCGCAGCGGCCAGTTTGTCGAAGTGGAAGGTGGCGCCCAGGCCCTGCGTGTATTTGGCCTGCTCAACTTCAACTCGATCGGCCGGCGCCTGCGCCTGGACTTCTCCGACCTGTTCGACAAGGGGCTGGCCTACGACCGGGTCAAGGGCCTGCTGGTGGCCAGCAATGGCGTATACGTAACCCGCGAGCCGATCACAGTGACCGGGCCGTCGAGCAACTTCGAACTCGACGGCACCCTGGACCTGGTGCGCGATCGGGTCGCTGCCAACCTCCAGGTGACCCTGCCGGTCACCAACAACCTGCCACTGGCTGCGCTGATCGTCGGTGCGCCAGCGGTCGGTGGTGCGCTGTTCCTGGTCGACCGGTTGATTGGTGACCGGGTGTCGCGTTTCGCCAGCGTCCACTATCGCGTCGAGGGGCCGGTGAAAGAGCCTAAAATCACCTTTGTGAAACCATTCGATAAGTAACTTCGGGAGTGCCCATGAAGGCAGCGGTCATCCAGATGGTCAGCCAGGACGATGTGCTGGCCAACCTGCAACGTGCCGGCGCCCTGCTCGAACAGGCGGCCTTGGGCGGTGCGCGGCTGGCGGTTTTGCCGGAAAACTTCGCGGCAATGGGGCGCAAGGATGCCGCCGCCATCGGCCGCGCCGAAGCCTTGGGCGACGGCCCGATCCTGCCATGGTTGAAACGTACTGCACGCGACCTCAGGTTATGGGTGGTTGCCGGTACCTTGCCCTTGCCACCGCAAGGCCAGCCTGAAGCCAAGGCGCATGCCTGTTCGCTGCTCGTCGACGAACACGGCGAAGTGGTAGCGCGCTACGACAAGCTGCATCTGTTCGACGTGGATGTGGCCGACAACCGTGGCCGCTATCGCGAGTCTGATGATTATGCCCATGGTGCCCAGGTGGTGGTGGCCGATACGCCAGTGGGGCGCCTGGGGCTCAGCGTGTGTTACGACCTGCGCTTCCCCGAGCTGTACAGCGCCTTGCGCAGCGCAGGCGCGGAACTGATCACGGCACCGGCCGCCTTTACTGCGGTCACAGGAGCAGCGCATTGGGAAGTGCTGATCCGTGCCCGGGCCATCGAGACCCAGTGCTACGTACTGGCAGCGGCTCAGGGCGGAACACATCCAGGCCCGCGGGAAACCCACGGGCATGCGGCGATCATCGACCCGTGGGGGCGGATCGTCGCTGAACAGGCGCAAGGCGAAGCGGTATTGCTTGCCGAGCGCGACATTGATGAACAGGCGTCCATCCGGGCGCGCATGCCGGTCACCACGCACCGGCGCTTTTTCTCGCAGGACGCCTTGCGGCCTGCGCACACCTCGGAGTGACTATGAGCCAGATGTTATCCACCGTCAGCGAGCAGCTCCTGGCCCCGGGCGGACTCACCCTCGACAGCCTGCAGAGCGTGCTGGGCGAACTGGCCGGCCCTGGCATCGACGCCGCCGACCTGTATTTCCAGGGCCAGATTTCGGAAACCTGGGCGCTGGAGGACGGCATCGTCAAAGAGGGCAGCTTCAACCTTGACCAGGGCGTGGGTGTGCGTGCCCAGTCCGGCGAGAAGACGGGCTTCGCCTACAGCAATGCGATCAACCTCGAGGCGCTGACCTCGGCGGCCCGTGCGGCCCGCTCGATTTCCCGCGCCGGCCAGAACGGCACGGTGCAGGCCTTCCGCAGCCAGGACGTGGCGGCGCTGTACGCGCCGGACAACCCGCTGGACGTGCTCAGCCGTGCCGAGAAGGTCGAGCTGCTCAAGCGTGTCGATGCAGCCACCCGTGCCCTCGACCCACGTATCCAGCAGGTCAGCGTAAGCATGGCCGGGGTCTGGGAGCGCATCCTGATTGCCGCCGCCGACGGTAGCCTGGCCGCCGATGTGCGCCCGCTGGTGCGTTTCAACGTCAGCGTCATCGTCGAACACAATGGCCGTCGCGAGCGCGGCGGGCAGGGCGGTGGCGGGCGTACCGACTACCGCTTCTTCACTGAAGAACGCGTCATGGGCTATGCCCGCGAAGCGTTGCGCCAGGCGCTGGTCAACCTCGAAGCTATCCCCGCTCCGGCCGGTACTTTACCGGTGGTGCTGGGTTCCGGCTGGTCGGGTGTGTTGCTGCACGAAGCGGTGGGCCATGGCCTGGAAGGCGACTTCAACCGCAAGGGCAGCTCGGCGTTCAGTGGCCGGATCGGCCAGAAGGTTGCCTCCAGCCTGTGCACCATCGTCGATGACGGTACCCTTGAAGGTCGCCGCGGCTCGTTGAGTGTCGATGACGAAGGTACGCCGACCGAATGCACCACGCTGATCGAGAACGGCATCCTCAAGGGCTACATGCAGGACAAGCTCAATGCGCGCCTGATGGGCATGGCGGTTACCGGCAATGGTCGTCGCGAGTCTTATGCGCACCTGCCGATGCCGCGCATGACCAACACCTACATGCTTGCCGGCGAAAGCGACCCACAAGAAATCATCGCCTCGGTGAAGAAGGGCATCTATTGCGCCAACCTCGGCGGTGGCCAGGTCGATATCACCAGTGGCAAGTTCGTGTTTTCCACCAGCGAAGCCTACTTGATCGAAGACGGCAAGATCACGGCCCCCGTCAAAGGCGCGACCTTGATCGGCAACGGGCCTGAGGCAATGAGCCGGGTGTCGATGGTCGGTAACGACCTGGCGCTGGACAGTGGTGTGGGAACGTGCGGCAAGGATGGGCAATCGGTGCCGGTAGGCGTTGGGCAGCCGACCTTGAAGCTGGACGCGATTACCGTGGGCGGTACTGGCGCTTGATGATGCGCGCTGCCTGTAGGCGCGGCCTCGTGTCGCGAAGGGGCCGCCAAGCGGCCCCAGGGTTTCAGCGATACTGCAGAAATAGCTGGGGCTGCTACGCAGCCCAATCGCGACGCAAGGCCGCTCCTACAAGGGCACCGCGCCAGGCTTCAGCGCAGGCCGCGCTGCATCTCGTCGAGGTCGCGGATGTACTTGAACACCTTGCGCGCAGCGGCAGGCGGTTTGTTCCGCGCCTTTTCGTGCTGGGCATGACGGATCAGCGAGCGCAGCTGCTGGCGATCGGTCTCGGGGTATTCGTTGACGAAACGCTCGAGGTCTTCGTCGTTACCGTCGATCAGGCGGTCGCGCCAGCGCTCCAGGTTGTGGAAGCGCTCGTTGTACTGGCGGCTGGAGCTGTCGATCTGCTCAAGCACGGCGTGGATGGCGTCCAGGTCCTGGTCGCGCATCAGCTTGCCGACGAACGACATGTGGCGTTTGCGTGCGCCATGGGCGGTGTGCTTGCTGGCGTCGGCCAGGGCCTTGCGCAGCTCGTCGGTGAGCGGCAGGCGCGCCAGGGTGTCGGCCTTGACCGTGGTCAGGCGCTCGCCAAGTTCGACCAGCGCATGCAGCTCGCGCTTGATCTGGGTTTTGCTTTTTTCGCCGTCGAAGGCGTCGTCGTATGAATCAACCATGGTGGCAGTCCGCTAGAAATCGCCGCCATGATAACCAGTCGGGGGCCGCTTGTCCGGCCCGGTCGTAGAATGACCCTCGCCGTACGCAGAATTTGAGTGGAGAAAACCATGAGTGCAGTCCAGAGCGTAGGCCCCAAGGACCTGCCAGCGTTGCAGGAGCAGGTCGAAGCGATCATTGCAGAAGCCCGCAAGCAAGGCGCCAGTGCCTGCGAAGTGGCGGTATCGCTGGAGCAGGGCCTGTCCACCACGGTGCGTCAGCGCGAGGTCGAGACGGTCGAGTTCAACCGCGACCAAGGCTTTGGCATCACCCTCTATGTCGGCCAGCGCAAGGGTTCGGCCAGTACCTCGGCCAGTGGCCCTGAGGCTATCCGCGAAACCGTGGCCGCCGCTTTGGCGATTGCCAAGCACACGTCCGAGGACGAATGCTCGGGCCTGGCTGACGCCGCGCTGATGGCCCGCGAGATCCCCGACCTCGACCTGTATCACGACTGGGACATCGAGCCGGAGAAAGCCATCGAGATGGCGCTGGCCTGTGAGGCGGCGGCGTTCGACGCCGACAAGCGCATCCTCAATGCCGATGGCACCACCCTGAATACTCACCAAGGTTGCCGCGTGTACGGTAACAGCCACGGCTTCATCGGTGGCTACGCCTCGACCCGGCATAGCCTGAGCTGCGTGATGATCGCCGAAGGCGATGGCCAGATGCAGCGTGACTACTGGTATGACGTGAACCGCCAGGGCAACCTGCTGGCCGACCCGCGCAGCATTGGCGTGCGCGCCGCGCAGCGTGCCGCCAGCCGACTGGGTGCGCGGCCGGTACCGACCTGCGAAGTGCCAGTACTGTTCTCCGCCGAGCTGGCCGGTGGCCTGTTCGGCAGCTTCCTGTCGGCGATCTCGGGGGGCAACCTGTACCGCAAATCGTCGTTCCTCGACGGTGCCATCGGCCAGCGTCTGTTCCCGTCCTGGTTGACCCTCGACGAGCGCCCGCACATTCCGCGAGCACTGGGCAGCGCTGCATTCGACGGTGACGGCCTGGCGACCTACGCCAAGCCGTTCGTCGACAAAGGCGAGCTGGTGTCATACCTGCTGGGCACCTATTCCGGGCGCAAGCTGGGCCTGCCGAGCACCGCCAACGCTGGCGGTGTGCACAACTTGTATGTCACCCATGGCGTCGAAGACCAGGCGGCGCTGATCCGGCGCATGGGCCGTGGTCTGCTGGTAACCGAGTTGATGGGCCATGGCCTGAACATGGTGACCGGCGATTACTCGCGCGGTGCGGCGGGCTTCTGGGTCGAGAATGGCGAGATCCAGCATGCAGTGCAGGAGGTGACCATTGCCGGCAACATGAAGGATATGTTCCAGCAAATTGTCGCGATTGGCAGTGATCTTGAGACCCGAAGCAATATCCACACGGGCTCGGTTCTGATCGAGCGGATGACTGTCGCTGGCAGTTGATAGCCGCCAAAATTGCTCCGTGACATTGAAACCCGGCCATCGCGCCGGGTTTTTCTTTCATCGTTCAACACTTGAAGTGATTCTATTTATCACTTAATAATGAATATCATTATCCAGTAACCCGGCGATGATGTTCATGAAACCCGTCCTCCGCGAACTTCCCTACCTGGAAAACTGGCGCTGGCTCAGCCGGCGCATTCGCTGCGCCCTCGAGCCCGACGAGCCGCGTCTGATCGAGCACTACCTGGCCGAAGGCCGTTACCTGGTGTGCTGCACTGAAACCTCGCCATGGACTGTGGCGCTGACTTCCTTCCGCCTGCTGCTGGATACCGCCTGCGACCGCATGTTGCCGTGGCACTGGCGCTGCCTGTGCCTGGATCAGGCCTGGCGCCCACTGCTCGACCTGCGCAACCTCGATCGCCGCGAGCAGAACCAGCGCTGGCAGCCTTATGCCTTGCAGCTGGCCAACTGCCGGCTGCTGCCGTCGATTTCTCCCGATGAACTGATGCAAGGATTTGAAGATGAGTGATACCCGTATCGAGCGTGACAGCATGGGCGAGCTGCAGGTGCCGGCCAAGGCCCTGTATGGCGCCCAGACCCAGCGCGCGGTCGACAACTTCCCGGTCAGCGGTCAGCGCATGCCGGCCCAGTTCATCCGCGCCCTGTTGCTGGCCAAGGCCGCTGCGGCGAAGGCCAACATCGAACTGGAGCAACTGTCGGCAGGGCAGGGCCAGGCGATCGTCAAGGCAGTCGAGCAGCTGTTGGCCGAAGATTTCATCGAGCATTTCCCGGTGGATGTGTTCCAGACCGGTTCTGGCACCAGTTCGAACATGAACGCCAACGAAGTGATCGCCACCCTGGCCAGCCGCATCCTTGGCGAGCCTGTCAATGCCAACGACCACGTCAACTGTGGCCAGAGCAGCAACGACATCATCCCGACCACCATCCACGTGAGTGCCGCCCTGGCCCTGCATGAGCAACTGTTACCGGCGCTGAGCCATCTGGTGCAGGTGATCGAGGCCAAGTCGGCGCAGGTGCATCACCATGTGAAAACCGGCCGCACCCACCTGATGGATGCCATGCCGGTACGCATGAGCCAGGTGCTCGATGGCTGGGCCGCGCAGGTCAACGGCGCCAAGGCGCATATCCAGGCAACCCTGCCGAGCCTGCAGGCGCTGGCCCAGGGTGGAACCGCCGTAGGTACCGGGATCAACGCCCATCCCCAGTTCGCTGCGGGTTTCGCGCGCCAGTTGAGCGGCCTTACCAAGGTCGAGTTTACCCCTGGCCATAACCTGTTCGCCCTGATCGGTTCCCAGGACACTGCCGTGGCACTGTCTGGTCAGCTCAAGACCACCGCCGTGGCGCTGATGAAGATTGCCAACGACCTGCGCTGGATGAACTCGGGCCCCTTGGCCGGCCTGGGCGAAATCGAGCTGCAGGGCCTGCAACCGGGGTCGTCGATCATGCCGGGCAAGGTCAACCCGGTGATTCCGGAAGCCACCGCCATGGTCGCCGCCCAGGTGATCGGCAACGACGCCACCATCGCGGTGGCCGGCCAGTCGGGCAACTTCGAACTGAACGTGATGCTGCCGGTGATCGCCCGCAACCTGCTGGAGAGCATCGAGCTGATGGCCAATGTCAGCCGGCTGCTGGCCGACAAGGCCATTGCCAGCTTCAAGGTCAACGAAGGCAAGCTCAAGGAAGCCTTGGCCCGCAACCCGATCCTGGTCACCGCGCTGAACCCGATCATCGGCTACCTCAAGGCCGCTGAAATCGCCAAGACCGCTTACCAGCAGGGACGCCCGATCATCGATGTGGCACTGGAGCACACCGACCTGTCACGTGATCAGCTCGAGGCGCTGCTGGATCCGGAAAAACTCACTGCCGGCGGCATCTGACAAGCCGTAGCGCCCAGAGGGAGCAACGTCATGCAGCACTGGAAACGCACAACCGAGGCGGCCAACCGCCTGTTCAAGCAGGGCGAGCTGGTCGATGCCCGGGAACACTATCTGCAAGCCCTGGCCTTGGCCCAGGTGCTGTTCGAGCGCTGGCATGACGTCGATGAAGCGGTGGCTGCGCTGGTCATCGCCCATCACAACCTGGCCGACCTGCACCTGCGTCTGAACCAGCCGCATGAGAGCGCCGACTACCTGTGTGCCGCTCATCAGCGATTGCTTCAGGCCAGCCAGGAAGCACGTTTGCCACAGACGCTGCGTGACGCAGCGCTGCGCCACAGCGGGCGCACCTACACCGAACTGCTGAGTTTCATCGCCGAGTACGGCCAGTACCCACGTACCGAGCGCCTGCTCAACCGCCACGGCGCCGGGGTCAGCGAACTTGCTGGCCAGCCAGACGTGGCGCCCAGTACACATGCCTACGGAATCCATTGATATGCCGCATACCTTGCCTGCACTGACTTACGCCTACGATGCACTGGAACCGCACATCGATGCGCAAACCATGGAAATCCACCACACCAAGCACCACCAGACCTACGTCAATGGCCTGAACATGGCCATCGAGGGCACCGAGTGGGCCGAATGGCCAGTCGAGAAGCTGGTCGGGGCGGTCAAGCAACTGCCCGAAAACCTGCGCGGTGCGGTTACCAATCACGGTGGTGGCCATGCCAACCACAGCCTGTTCTGGACAGTCATGTCACCCCAGGGAGGTGGCTTGCCACGCGGTCAGCTGGCCAAGGCCATCAATGCCGAGCTGGGTGGTTTCGAGGTGTTCAAGGACGCCTTCACCAAGGCCGCGCTGACTCGCTTCGGCAGCGGCTGGGCCTGGCTCAGTGTTACCCCGCAAAAACAACTGGTGGTGGAAAGCAGCGGCAACCAGGACAGCCCGCTGATGCACGGCAACACGCCGATTCTTGGCCTGGACGTCTGGGAGCATGCTTATTACCTGAAATACCAGAACCGTCGCCCGGAATACATTGGTGCCTTTTACAACGTGATTGACTGGGCGGAAGTGGATCGCCGCTATCACGAAGCCTTGAAGTGAGTCGGCCCGGTATGCGCTCCGAGGTGATGTCTGTCAGCAGTGTGCGCCTGTTCCGGTTGGCGTTGGGAACTTTGCTGTTACTGGCCGGCACCGCGTTGCTGCTGGCCCGAGGCATTGCCTGGCTGGACCTGGAGCCGCGCATGCTGCGTGCCCTGGAAGGTGGCGCACTGTGCGCGCTGGGTACGGCATTGGGCGCAGTACCGGTGCTGGTGATTCGCAACATGCCGGTGGCTTTGGCCGATACCTTGCTGGGCTTTGGAGCTGGGGTGATGCTGGCGGCCACGGCGTTCTCGCTGATCATCCCCGGGCTGGAGGCTGCCCAGGCCATTGGCTTCAGCCCTTGGGGCGCCGGAGGCCTGATCAGCTTCGGCCTGATGCTCGGCGCTCTGTGCCTGTTCCTGGTCGATCTCAAGGTCTGCGGTGCTTCGCCGGAGGCGTTGGTTGGCACCGAGAATCAACCAGTGATCGCCGCGCGGATCTGGTTGTTCGTGATCGCCATCATTGCTCATAACATACCCGAGGGCATGGCCATCGGGGTGTCTGCCGGAGGCGGCATGGCCGATGCCGACAGCCTGGCGATGGGTATTGCCTTGCAGGATGTACCTGAGGGGTTGGTGATAGCACTGGTGCTGGCAGGGGCGGGGATGCCGCGCTTCCAGGCGTTTCTGATTGGCGCCGCCTCTGGCCTGGTCGAGCCGCTGGCTGCAGTAATCTGTGCCTGGCTGGTGAACATGGCAGCGTTGCTGTTGCCGGTGGGCCTGGCCTGTGCGGCCGGGGCGATGTTGCTGGTGGTGACCCAGGAGATCATTCCCGAGTCGCGCAGCAATGGGCATCACCGCTTGGCCAGCCTGGGGCTGTGCATCGGCTTCTGCCTGATGATGGTGATGGATACGGCAATGTCTTGATGTTCACCGGGATATTTTTTGCGCCTGTGAGATCGAGCGCCGCCCGCGCGGCGCATCGCGGATAAATCCGCTCCTACATGTGTTGCAACGTGCCGAACCTGTTGCGCCATAGTTGCCAGCCCTTGCGCATGACTTGAGCCTCGCAAACCGGCTGACAACCATGGCCTGTCAGGCATGGCTACGTTGCAACACATGTAGGAGCGGATTTATCCGCGATGCGCCGCGCGGGCGGCGCTGGATCTTACAGGCACTGAAAGTACCGCGGTAAGCACCAGGTGACTTACTCGCCTTCGTCGAAGTAGTTGTTGATCAGTGCTACCAGGGCTTCCAGGGCGTCGTTATCCTGCTCACCTTCGGTCAGCAGGTGCACCTGGGTGCCTTTGCCCGCAGCCAACATCATCACCGCCATGATGCTCTTGCCGTCCACCAGCTTGTCGGGCGCACGACCTACGCGGACCTGGCAAGGGTACTTGCCGGCCACGCCGACGAACTTGGCTGCCGCCCGGGCATGCAGGCCCAGCTTGTTGATGATGGTGATTTCGCGGGCGGGCATCGTGCGGTGGATCCTGTGGGCTAGAGGTCGCGATGGCGAACC
The DNA here is from genome assembly GCF_001320205.1 of Pseudomonas sp. NBRC 111123. NCBI lineage: Bacteria > Pseudomonadati > Pseudomonadota > Gammaproteobacteria > Pseudomonadales > Pseudomonadaceae > Pseudomonas > Pseudomonas sp. NBRC 111123. The sequence goes on along the minus strand of NZ_BCAZ01000013.1, from coordinate 88,188 downwards.
TGGACGTTTTTCAGGGATTGCTGCAGCAGTTGGCCCAAGCGTTCGGTGATGTAGACCGAGCGGTGGTGCCCACCCGTGCAGCCAATGGCGATGGTGACATAGGCGCGGTTGCTGGCAGCAAAGCGCGGCAGCCATTTGAGCAAGTAGCTTGAAATGTCGTTAAACATTTCCTCGACGTCCGGCTGTGCAGCCAGGTAATCGATGACCGGTTGCTCCAGGCCGGAATGCTCCCGCAGCTCAGGCTTCCAATAGGGATTCGGCAGGCAGCGAACATCGAACACCAGGTCGGCGTCGACAGGCATGCCGCGCTTGAAGCCGAACGATTCGACCAGGAATGCGGTGCCTGGTTCGGGCTGGTTGAGCAGGCGCAACTTGATCGTATCGCGCAACTGATACAGGTTGAGTCTGGTGGTGTCGATCTTCAGGTCGGCAAGATCAGCAATCGGCCCCAGCAGTTCGCTTTCCACGCGTATGGCCTCGGCCAACGAGCGGTCGGCGTTGGTTAACGGGTGCCGTCGGCGCGTTTCCGAGAAGCGCTTGAGCAGCGTGTCCTCGTCGGCGTCGAGGTACAGCACGTCACACTTGATGTGGCGTGCGCGGGCTTCTTCGAGCAGTTCGGGGAAGCGTGACAGGTGGCTAGGCAGGTTGCGTGCATCGATGCTCACTGCCACCTTGGGTTGCAAAAGCTCGGTATTGATCAACGCGTTTTCCGCCAGCTGCGGCAGCAGCCCGGCTGGCAGGTTGTCGATGACGTAATAGCCGTTGTCTTCCAGTACATCGAGGGCGGTGCTCTTGCCGGAGCCGGACCGGCCGCTAACGATGATCAGGCGCATGTTCAGCTCCCGTTCTGTACGTCCAGGACGACTTGATACAACGCTTCGCTGCTGCTGGCTGCACGCAGGCGATCACGGACTTCCTTGCGATCGAGCATGCTGGCGATCTGGCGGAGCAGTTCGAGGTGCGCATCGGTGGCGGCTTCTGGCACCAGCAGGACGAACAGCAAGTCCACTGGCGCGCCGTCGATGGCGTCGAAATCAATGGGGGCGGCGAGGTGGAGCAGGGCACTTACCGGGCTCTCGCAACCCTTGAGGCGGCAATGCGGGATTGCGATGCCATTGCCAAATCCAGTGGAGCCCAGTTTTTCGCGGGCGATCAGCTTCTCGAAGAGATCTTGCTCATCAAGCTCGGGGACTTCGCGGTGGACCGCAGTGGCGATCGTTTCCAGCGCGCGTTTTTTACTGCTGACGCCCGGCACGTTCACCAGGGAACGGCCGGGGGTCAGGATGGTTTCAAGTCGGATCATGGATGAGAGGGATCAGCGGGCGGCTGCACCTTGCAGCAAGCTTTGCTGTTTTTCCTTGTGTTTTTTCAGTTGGCGGTCGAGCTTGTCGGCCAAGGCGTCGATCGCTGCATACATGTCTTCGTGTTCCGCGTTGGCAACCACTTCACCGCCTGGAATCTGCAGGGTCGCCTCGACCTTCTGCTGCAGTTTCTCGACTTTCATGATGACCTGCACGTTGGTGATCTTGTCGAAGTGACTTTCCACGCGAGCGAGCTTTTCGAGCACATAATCGCGCAGTGGCTGGGTGACTTCTACATGCTGTCCACTGATATTGACTTGCATACAGCTTCTCCTTTGTTGCCCGTGCATAAAGAGGCAGGTCTTGCACCTGCCCCACAAACGCTGTGGCACATCCAGGGGCTACATCAGTCGCTTGCGCTCGCTCGACGGTGCGATGCCGAGAGACTCGCGGTACTTGGCGACGGTGCGACGGGCTACCTGGATGCCTTGTGCCTCCAGTAAACCAGCGATCTTGCTGTCACTCAATGGCTTTTTCTGATTTTCCGCCGCAACCAGTTTCTTGATGATCGCGCGGATCGCTGTAGACGAGCATTCTCCGCCTTCGGCAGTGCTGACGTGGCTGGAGAAAAAGTATTTCAGTTCATAGATGCCACGTGGGGTGTGCATGTATTTCTGCGTGGTCACACGCGAAATGGTCGACTCATGCATGCCCACAGCTTCGGCGATGTCATGCAAAACCAATGGCTTCATCGCTTCGTCGCCGTGGTCGAGGAAGCCGCGCTGGTGCTCGACAATCTGCGTGGCGACCTTCATCAGCGTTTCGTTGCGGCTTTGCAGGCTCTTGATGAACCAGCGTGCCTCTTGCAGCTGATTGCGCATGAAGGTGTTGTCGGCGCTGGTATCGGCGCGGCGGACGAAGCCTGCGTACTGCGGGTTGACCCGCAGGCGCGGGATCGCTTCCTGGTTCAGCTCGACCAGCCAGCGGTCGCTGTCCTTGCGCACGATCACATCAGGTACAACGTATTCCGGCTCGCTCGACTCGATCTGCGAACCTGGCCGCGGGTTGAGGCTTTGCACCAGCTCGATCACCTGGCGCAACTCGTCTTCCTTGAGCTTCATGCGGCGCATCAGCTGGCTGTAGTCGCGGCTGCCGAGCAGGTCGATGAAGTCGGTGACCAGGCGCTGGGCTTCGCTGATCCACGGGGTGCTGGCAAGCAGCTGGCGCAGTTGCAGCAGCAGGCACTCGCCCAGGGTGCGTGCGCCGACGCCGGCTGGCTCGAACTGTTGAATTCGGTGCAGCACTGCCTCGACCTCGTCGAGCTCGATGTCCAGCTCCGGGTCGAAGCCTGCACAGATTTCTTCGAGGGTGTCTTCCAGGTAGCCCTGGCCGTTGATGCTGTCGATCAGGGTGACGGCGATCAGGCGGTCGGTATCGGACATCGGTGCCAGGTTCAGCTGCCACAGCAGGTGGCTCTGCAGGCTTTCGCCGGCCGATGTGCGGGTGGTGAAGTCCCACTCGTCGTCATCGTTGCTCGGCAGGCTGCTGGCGCTGGTCTGGTAGATGTCTTCCCAGGCGGTGTCGACTGGCAGCTCGTTGGGGATTCGCTCGTTCCACTCACCGTCTTCCAGGGTTTCGGCACTGCTGGTGCTTTCCTGGAAGCTGTTGTCCTGAACTTCGGCGGCCGGCTTGTTCTCGGCGTTGTCCGCCATCGGGTCGCTATTGTCGAAGTCGTCGCCGTCTTCCTGACGTTCGAGCATCGGATTGGACTCCAGCGCTTCCTGGATTTCCTGTTGGAGGTCCAGGGTGGAGAGCTGAAGTAGGCGGATGGCCTGTTGCAACTGAGGAGTCATCGTCAGTTGCTGGCCCATTTTTAGGACGAGCGATGGTTTCATGGCTGGGGCTTAATACCTTGTTCGCCGGCGCGCATGCGCCATCCACTACACGAGGGCGCCGGAGCGCCAAATTCAAGCAAGTTTTATGCCTCAAATTGTAGCGTTTGCCTAGAGCGCTGTAACAACTTAAGCCCCGACAGGGCGTTATTGCCAGCGCTCCAGGCAGATCCCGGGGTCAGAGTCGGAACTCGTGGCCCAGGTAGACTTCCTTGACCAGGTCATTGGCCAGGATGGTCTCGGCGTCACCTTCGGCGATCAGCTGACCATCGTTCACGATGTAGGCGGTTTCGCAGATATCCAAGGTTTCACGGACGTTGTGGTCGGTGATCAGTACACCGATGCCCTTGGCCTTGAGGTGATGGATGATCTGCTTGATGTCGCCCACGGAGATCGGGTCGACACCGGCAAACGGTTCGTCCAGCAGGATGAACTTCGGTGCAGTGGCCAGGGCGCGGGCAATTTCGACCCGGCGGCGTTCACCACCGGAAAGGCTCATGCCGAGGTTGTCGCGGATGTGGCTGATGTGGAATTCCTGCAGCAGGCTTTCCAGTTCTTTGCGCCGGCCTTCGCGGTCGATGTCCTTGCGGGTCTCGAGAATGGCCATGATGTTGTCGGCCACCGACAGCTTGCGGAAGATCGAGGCTTCCTGCGGCAGGTAGCCGATACCGGCGCGGGCGCGCCCGTGCATGGGCTGGTGGCTGACATCGAGGTTATCGATCAGCACGCGCCCCTGGTCGGCCTGGACCAGGCCTACGATCATGTAGAAGCAGGTGGTCTTGCCGGCGCCATTGGGGCCGAGCAGGCCGACGATCTGCCCGCTGTCGATCGACAGGCTGACATCGCGCACGACTTGCCGCCCCTTGTAGCTCTTGGCCAGGTGCTGGGCTTTGAGGGTTGCCATTTACTCGGCCTTCTTCTTCGGCTGGATCACCATGTCGATGCGCTGACGTGGCTGAGTCACGTTGCCACCACGACCGGCGGTCGCAACCTGGGTCTTGGTGTTGTAGACGATCTTCTCGCCTTCGGTGGTGTTGCCTTCGTTCTCGACCTTGGCGCGATCGGTGAGAATCACCGTGTCTTTCTGGGCCTGGTACTGGATGGTCACGGCCCAGCCTTTCATCTTGTCAGGCTTGGCCGTGCTCTGCTGCTGCTCGAAGTAGGCCAGGTTGCCCACCGAAGTCACCACGTCGATGTCGCCGTTGGCGGCACGGGTCATGGTCACGGTGTTGCCTTTGATCATCATCGAGCCCTGGGTGATGATCACATCGCCGGTGTAGGTGGCCACGCCTTGCTTGTCGTCCAGGTGCGCGTTGTCGGCCTGGATGCGAATAGGCTGGTCACGGTCGGTCGGCAGGGCGAAGGCGCTCGCGCTTCCCAGTGCTGCGCTCAGGCTGAGCAAAAGGGGGAGGGTTTTAACGAGCCTCATACTGTCCTCTTACGTTAGAGAGCAAGTCAATCTTGCCTTCTTTCAAATACGCTTTCATTCCTTTGCCCGTAGTTGTGCCACCGGCGCCGTCGATTCTAACGGCTTGCTCGGTCTGCGCATATTGCTTCTGCGGGAATACGGTCATGCGTGAGCTGGTAACGACGAGTTCACGCTGCTTTTCGTCGGTGCGTTGCACGCGGACGTTGTCGATCAGTTCGACCTCGGTGCCATCCGGGTTGACTTCGGCGCGTTCGCTCTGCACATGCCAAGGGTACTCGGTGCCCCGGTACATGTGCAGGTCGGGCGTGGTCAGCAGGGTGACTTCGCTGGCCCTGAGATGCTCGACCTTGTCGGCAGTCATTTCGTACTGCAGCTTGCCGTCGGGCAGGAACTGCACGCTGTGCGCGTTGATCGCGTAATAGTCGATGGCGCTTTCATCAACTTGGGCCGCCGGCTTTTCGAGGAAGCTCTCGGGGCTGACATTCCAGTAGCCGACTGCTACCAGCAGGGCGGCGATCACCGCCAGCAGCGCAAAATTGCGGGCTTTCTTGCTGAACATGGGCAGCCTTAAAGGTAGTTGGCGTTGGCAGCGTCCAGGGTACCCTGGGCCTGCATGATCAGTTCGCAGAATTCGCGTGCAGCGCCTTCGCCGCCGCGAGCCTGGGTTACTCCGTGGGCGTGCTGGCGGACGAACGGTGCGGCGTTGGCGACGGCAATGCCCAGGCCTACCCGGCGAATCACCGGCAGGTCAGGCAGGTCGTCGCCCAGGTAGGCGACCTGTTCATAGCTTAGGCCCAGTTCGGCGAGCAGGCCGTCGAGCACTGTCAATTTGTCCTCGCGGCCCTGATAAAGATGAGGAATGCCGAGGTTTTTCGCCCGGCGCTCTACCACTGGAGTCTTGCGACCACTGATGATTGCCGTGGTCACGCCGGAGGTCATGAGCATTTTGATGCCCTGGCCATCGAGGGTGTTGAAGGTCTTGAATTCGCTGCCATCTTCGAGGAAGTACAGGCGGCCATCGGTGAGTACGCCGTCTACGTCGAAAACGGCGAGCTTGATCGCCTTGCCGCGTTGCATGAGATCTAGAGTCATCTGTTCGTTCTCCTTTACATCACGCCAGCGCGCAGCAGGTCGTGCATGTTCAGGGCGCCGGTCGGCCGGTCGTCCTTGTCCACAACCACCAGGGCGCTGATCTTGTGGTCTTCCATGATTTTCAGCGCTTCGGCGGCGAGCATCTCGGCGCGAGCGGTCCTGCCGTGTACGGTCATCACCTGGTCGATCAGGGTGGTGTGAACATCGATGTTGCGGTCCAGGCTACGGCGCAGGTCGCCATCGGTGAAGATACCGGCGAGGGTGCCGTCCTGCTCCAGGACCACGGTCATGCCCAGGCCCTTGCGCGACATTTCGAGCAGGGCATCCTTGAGCAGTGTACCGCGCTGAACCTGTGGTAGCTCGTCGCCGGCATGCATGACGTTCTCGACCTTGAGCAGCAGGCGGCGGCCCAGTGCACCGCCGGGGTGCGAGAAGGCGAAGTCTTCTGCGGTGAAACCGCGCGCCTCGAGCAGTGCGATGGCGAGCGCGTCGCCCAGCACCAGCGCGGCAGTGGTGGAGGAGGTCGGCGCCAGATTCAGCGGGCAGGCTTCCTGGGCAACGCGTGCGTCGAGGTTGACCTCGGCGGCCTGGGCCAGTGGCGAGTCCGGGTTGCCGGTCAGGCTGATCAGCTGGATACCGAGGCGCTTGATCAATGGCAGCAAAGTAACGATTTCGGCTGTGCTGCCGGAGTTTGACAGCGCCAGGATCACATCATCCCGGGTGATCATGCCCATGTCGCCGTGGCTGGCTTCGGCCGGGTGCACGAAAAATGCCGGGGTGCCGGTGCTGGCCAGGGTGGCGGCGATCTTGTTGCCGATATGCCCAGACTTGCCCATGCCGACCACCACCACCCGCCCTGTGCTGGCGAGGATCAGCTCGCAGGCCTTGACGAAATTCGCGTCGATGCTGGCTGTCAGGCCCTGTACGGCCTCCAGCTCAAGGCGCAAGGTGCGTTGGGCGGATTGGATAAGCTCGCTGGATTGGCTCATGTCGAAAAGCAATGCCTGATTAAAAGGCGGCGATTATAGCTGCAATGGAGGAAAGCCTCATCCATTGGTTTGCCTGAACAATTGTCATGAAACCCTGTCGTTGCCCTGAACGACCTGTTCCACACCCTTGGGGGCGCACGGTCAGCGGTGCTATAGTTCGCCGCTATTCGGCCTGCCAAGGGTGCGTGTGCCTTCACGATGAAGGCCGGCGTCCATTAGTGCGAGGCTGCACTAGCAAGGAGTCTAGATGAGTGTGGATAGCGCCTACGCGGTCGAGTTGAAGGGAGTCACCTTCAAGCGCGGTTCGCGCAGCATTTTCAGCAATGTCGACATCCGTATCCCGCGTGGCAAGGTAACCGGGATCATGGGGCCGTCGGGTTGCGGCAAGACCACGCTGCTACGCCTTATGGGCGCGCAGCTACGGCCGTCGAGCGGTGAAGTGTGGGTGGCGGGGCAGAACCTGCCGAGCCTGTCGCGCAGCGACCTGTTCGACGCACGCAAGCACATGGGCGTGTTGTTCCAGAGCGGTGCGCTGTTTACCGATCTCGACGTGTTCGAGAACGTGGCATTTCCTTTGCGCGTGCATACCCAGCTTTCGGACGAAATGATCCGGGACATCGTCTTGATGAAACTGCAGGCCGTTGGCCTGCGCGGTGCCATCGACCTGATGCCTGACGAGCTGTCCGGCGGCATGAAGCGTCGGGTGGCGCTGGCTCGGGCGATTGCCCTGGATCCGCAGATCCTCATGTACGATGAACCGTTCGTCGGCCAGGACCCAATTGCCATGGGCGTGCTCGTGCGGCTGATCCGCCTGCTCAACGATGCCCTGGGTATCACCAGTATCGTGGTTTCCCACGACCTGGCCGAAACCGCCAGTATCGCCGACTACCTCTATGTGGTCGGTGACGGCCAGGTGTTGGGCCAGGGTACGCCAGACGAGCTGATGGGGTCGGACAACCCGCGCATTCGCCAGTTCATGAAAGGCGACCCGGACGGCCCGGTGCCATTCCACTTTCCCGCGCCTGACTACCGCGCCGATCTGCTGGGGGCGCGGTGATGCGCAGAAAATCCTTACTCGAACGTATCCGCCTGCTGGGGCGCTCGGCGATCGACGTGGTGGCGGTGCTCGGGCGTTCGTGCCTGTTCCTGTTCCATGCACTGATCGGTCGCGGCGGCATTGGCGGCGGTTTCCAGTTGCTGACCAAGCAGTTGTACTCGGTGGGCGTGCTGTCGCTGGCGATCATCGTCGTTTCCGGCGTTTTCATCGGCATGGTGCTGGCCCTGCAGGGCTACAGCATCCTGACCAAGTACGGCTCCGAGCAGGCGGTCGGGCAAATGGTCGCCCTGACCCTGCTGCGTGAGCTCGGTCCGGTGGTCACCGCGCTGTTGTTCGCCGGCCGCGCCGGTTCTGCGCTTACCGCCGAAATCGGCAACATGAAGTCCACCGAGCAGTTGTCGAGCCTGGAAATGATCGGCGTCGACCCGCTCAAGTACATCGTCGCGCCACGCCTGTGGGCCGGTTTCATCTCGCTGCCGCTGCTGGCGTTGATCTTCAGCGTGGTCGGTATCTGGGGGGGGTCGTGGGTCGCAGTTGACTGGCTGGGCGTTTACGAAGGCTCGTTCTGGGGCAACATGCAGAACAGCGTTTCCTTTACCGACGACGTGCTCAACGGGCTGATCAAGAGCCTGGTATTCGCCTTCGTCACGACCTGGATTGCCGTATTCCAGGGGTACGACTGCGAACCCACCTCAGAGGGGATCAGCCGCGCCACCACCAAGACCGTGGTCTATGCCTCGTTGGCAGTACTGGGTCTGGACTTTATTCTGACCGCCTTGATGTTTGGAGATTTCTGATGCAAAACCGCACCCTGGAAATCGGTGTCGGCCTGTTCCTCCTGGCCGGGATCCTGGCACTGCTGCTGCTGGCCCTGCGTGTCAGCGGGCTGTCGGCCAGCCCGAGCAGCGATACCTATAAAGTTTATGCGTACTTCGACAATATCGCCGGTTTGACGGTCAGAGCTAAAGTGACCATGGCCGGTGTAACGATCGGCAAGGTCACCGCCATCGATCTGGACCGTGATTCCTACACCGGCCGGGTGACGCTGCAATTGGACAAGGCGGTCAACAACCTGCCGACCGACTCCACTGCTTCGATCCTGACCGCCGGCTTGCTTGGCGAGAAGTACATCGGTATCAGCGTGGGCGGCGAAGAAGATGTGCTCAAGGATGGTGCCACCATCCATGACACGCAGTCGGCGCTGGTGCTGGAAGATCTGATTGGCAAGTTCCTGCTCAACTCCGTTGGCAAGGAACCAAAAGAAGCGCAACCGGCTAATTAAGGAGTTTCCATGATTTCGATCCTGCGACGTGGCCTGCTGGTGTTGCTGGCGGCCTTCCCTCTGATGGCCTTGGCCGCGCAGTCGCCGCACGACGTGGTGCAGAGCACCACCACCGAACTGCTTGGCGATCTCAAGGCCAACAAGGAGCAGTACAAGGCCAACCCTAACGCCTTCTACGATGCGCTCAACCGCATCCTTGGCCCGGTGGTGGACGCCGACGGTATTTCCAAGAGCATCATGACCGTCAAGTACTCGCGCAAGGCGACCCCTGCGCAGATGCAGCGCTTCCAGGAAAACTTCAAGCGCAGCCTGATGCAGTTCTATGGCAATGCGCTGCTCGAGTACAACAACCAGGGCATCACCGTCGACCCGGCCAAGGCTGATGACGGCAAGCGCGCCAGTGTCGGCATGAAGGTCACCGGCAACAACGGTGCCGTGTACCCGGTGCAGTACACCCTGGAAAACCTGGGTGGCGAGTGGAAGGTGCGTAACGTCATCGTCAACGGCATCAACGTTGGCAAGCTGTTCCGCGACCAGTTCGCCGACGCCATGCAGCGCAACGGCAATGACCTGGACAAGACCATTGACGGCTGGGCCGGCGAAGTGGCCAAGGCCAAGGAAGCTGCCGACAACTCGCCAGAGAAGACCGTCAAATGAGCGAAGCCGCTGTAACCATGGCCGAGCCGGGCGTGCTGTGCCTGGCCGGCGAACTGGATTACCGCAGCGGGCCGGCCCTGCGCACGCAGGGCAAGGCGCTGATCGGCGCCTGCCGTGAGGCGCGCCTGGTGCTGGACTGTTCGGCTGTGGGGCGCTCCACCAGTGTCGGCCTGTCGCTGCTGCTGGCGTTCATCCGTGATGCCCAGGCAGCCGGCAAGGCTTTCGAGGTGCGCGGCATGCCCGACGACATGCGGGAGATTGCCGGGGTTTATGACCTCGACGAGGTGCTGGCAAGCTGATGGCTTGGCAGTGACGAGAGGCCCCTCGGTCGCGAGCCCCTTCGTTGGGCTTCGCAGGCGAGGGGCTTTTTTGTATGATGGCCGACCCGTGCGCATCGGGCGCCGATTGAGGTTGAGCATGCAGGCCGTAGAAGTTAAGAGCTTCCTTGAAGAGAAATTGCCGGGATCCCGGGTCGAAGTTGAAGGCGAAGGCTGCAACTTCCAGTTGAACGTGATCAGCGACGAGTTGGCTGGCCTGAGCCCGGTCAAACGTCAGCAGGCGATCTATGCTCACCTGAATCCGTGGATTGCCAATGGCAGCATCCATGCGGTAACCATGAAATTTTTCAGCAGCGCAGCCTGGGCTGAGCGCACCTGAGCCAACTTGGCGGCGAGACACCAATGGACAAACTGATTATTACTGGCGGCGCTCGTCTTGACGGCGAGATCCGTATTTCCGGCGCGAAGAACGCGGCTCTGCCGATCCTGGCGGCGACCTTGCTGGCCGATGGCCCGGTCACCGTGGGCAACCTGCCGCACCTGCACGACATCACCACCATGATCGAGCTGTTCGGGCGCATGGGCATCGAGCCTGTGATCGACGAAAAGCTGGCGGTGGAAATCGATCCGCGCACCATCAAGACCCTGGTAGCCCCTTACGAGCTGGTCAAGACCATGCGCGCCTCGATCCTGGTGCTCGGCCCTATGGTCGCGCGCTTCGGTGAAGCCGAAGTGGCACTGCCAGGTGGCTGCGCAATCGGTTCGCGCCCGGTCGACCTGCACATCCGTGGCCTCGAGGCCATGGGCGCGCATATCGAGGTCGAAGGCGGCTACATCAAGGCCAAGGCGCCTGAGGGCGGCCTGCGCGGCGCGCACTTCTTCTTCGACACCGTCAGCGTGACCGGTACCGAGAACATCATGATGGCCGCTGCCCTGGCCAAAGGCCGCAGCGTGCTGCAGAACGCTGCGCGCGAGCCTGAAGTGGTCGACCTGGCCAACTTCATCAACGCCATGGGCGGCAAGGTCCAGGGCGCCGGTACCGATACCATCACCATCGATGGCGTCGAGCGCCTGCACTCGGCCAGCTACCGTGTAATGCCTGACCGTATCGAGACGGGTACCTACCTGGTCGCCGCTGCCGTGACCGGCGGTCGCGTCAAGGTCAAGGACACCGATCCGACCATCCTCGAGGCGGTTCTGGAAAAACTGAAGGAAGCGGGCGCCGACCTCACTACCGGTGAGGACTGGATCGAACTGGACATGCACGGCAAGCGGCCGAAAGCCGTCAACCTGCGCACCGCCCCGTATCCGGCGTTCCCGACCGACATGCAGGCGCAGTTCATCTCGCTGAACGCCATCGCCGAAGGCACTGGCGCAGTCATCGAGACGATCTTCGAAAACCGCTTCATGCATGTGTACGAAATGCACCGCATGGGCGCGCAGATCCAGGTCGAAGGCAACACCGCGATCGTCACTGGCGTACCGGCCCTCAAAGGGGCTCCGGTCATGGCCACCGACCTGCGTGCATCCGCCAGCCTGGTGCTGTCGGCGCTGGTCGCCGAAGGCGACACCCTGATCGACCGCATCTACCACATCGACCGTGGTTACGAGTGCATCGAGGAAAAACTGCAGATGCTCGGCGCGAAAATCCGCCGCGTACCGGGCTAGTCGCCCGCTGGCACAGGGACGTGCCATTCGAATTGAATGCGGTCGGGCGATAGTAGCCCGGCCGGCAGTAGCCGCTTAAGGACCGACGTTCCAATGTTGACCATCGCGCTTTCCAAAGGCCGTATTCTCGACGATACCCTGCCATTGCTGGCCGAGGCCGGCATCGTGCCGACCGAGAACCCGGACAAGAGCCGCAAGCTGATCATCCCCACCACGCAGGACGACGTGCGCCTGCTGATCGTGCGTGCCACCGACGTGCCGACCTATGTCGAGCATGGTGCTGCCGACCTCGGTGTGGCTGGCAAGGACGTGCTGATGGAGTACGGCGGCCAGGGCCTGTATGAACCGCTGGACCTGCAGATTGCCCGCTGCAAGCTGATGACCGCCGGTGTGGTTGGTGCGCCCGAGCCCAAGGGGCGCCTGCGCGTCGCCACCAAGTTCGTCAACGTGGCCAAGCGTTATTACGCCGAACAAGGCCGCCAGGTCGACATCATCAAGCTGTATGGTTCGATGGAGCTGGCGCCACTGATCAACCTCGCCGACAAGATCATCGACGTGGTCGACACCGGTAATACCCTGCGTGCCAACGGCCTGGAGCCCCAGGAACTGATCGCCACGATCAGTTCGCGCCTGGTGGTCAACAAGGCCTCCATGAAGATGCAGCACGCCCGCATCCAAAGCCTGATCGACACGCTGCGCAAAGCAGTCGAATCGCGACACCGCGGCTAAGACTCTCTACCTCCTGCGCGCGGCCTTCGCTGTCGCGCCCGTCTATCCGCGTCATAGCCACTTTTCTCGGGTGCCCGCGCGGATGGACTGGTAGCCTAGGGCGCCTGAGCATTCGCTAATAATCGAGGCCCTCGCCATGACCGTGTCCACTGCAATTGCCCGTCTCAACGCTGCTGATCCGGATTTCGCCCGACATCTGGATCATCTGCTGAGCTGGGAAAGTGTGTCCGATGACGCGGTCAACCAGCGCGTGCTCGACATCATCAAGGCCGTGCGTGAGCGCGGTGATGCCGCGCTGGTGGAATTCACCCAGCGTTTCGATGGCGTTGACGCCACGTCCATCGACGACTTGATTCTCGGCCGCGAGCGCCTGGAGCTGGCCCTGACTCGCATCACCGACGCCCAGCGTGAAGCGCTGGAGAACGCCGCCAATCGCGTGCGCCTGTACCACGAGCGGCAGAAGCAGGACTCCTGGCAGTACACCGAAGCTGACGGCACCGTGCTCGGCCAGAAAGTCACCCCGCTGGACCGGGCCGGCCTGTACGTGCCTGGTGGCAAGGCGTCGTACCCGTCGTCGGTGCTGATGAACGCCATTCCGGCCAAGGTCGCTGGCGTTACCGAAGTGGTGATGGTGGTGCCGACCCCACGTGGCGAGGTCAATGAACTGGTGCTGGCCGCCGCCTGCATTGCCGGTGTCGACCGGGTGTTCACTGTTGGTGGTGCCCAGGCCGTTGCGGCCCTGGCTTATGGCACTGAAAGTGTGCCGCAGGTGGACAAGATTGTCGGCCCGGGCAATATCTACGTGGCCACCGCCAAGCGCCACGTGTTCGGCCAGGTCGGCATCGACATGATCGCTGGCCCTTCGGAAATCCTCGTGGTGTGCGACGGCCAGACTGACCCGGACTGGATCGCCATGGACCTGTTCTCCCAGGCCGAGCACGATGAAGACGCCCAGGCCATCCTGGTCAGCCCGGATGCTGCGTTCCTCGACCGCGTGGCCGCGAGCATCGACAAGCTGCTGCCGACCATGGAGCGTGCCGAGATCATCGAGAAATCGATCAATGGCCGTGGTGCGCTGATCCAGGTGCGTGACATGCAGCAGGCCATCGAGGTGGCGAACCGCATTGCCCCTGAGCACCTGGAGCTGTCGGTCGCCGACCCGCAAGCCTGGTTGCCGCAGATCCGCCACGCCGGCGCGATCTTCATGGGCCGCCACACCAGCGAAGCGCTGGGCGACTACTGCGCCGGCCCCAACCACGTGCTGCCGACTTCCGGCACCGCGCGTTTCTCGTCGCCGCTGGGGGTGTATGACTTCCAGAAGCGCTCGTCGATCATCTTCTGCTCCGAGCAGGGTGCGTCCGAGCTCGGCCACACTGCCTCGGTCCTGGCCCGTGGCGAGTCGCTGACCGCCCACGCCCGTAGCGCTGAATACCGCATCCTGACCCAAGACAAGGGGAACTGAGCATGAGTCGATTCTGGAGCCCCTTCGTCAAGGCGTTGGTACCTTACGTGCCGGGCGAGCAGCCCAAAATGGCCCGCCTGGTGAAGCTGAACACCAACGAGAACCCGTATGGCCCGTCGCCCAAGGCGCTGGAGGCCATGCGTGCGGAACTGAACGACAACCTGCGCCTTTATCCGGACCCGAACAGTGACCGGCTCAAGCAGGCGGTGGCCGAGTACTACGGCGTCACCCCGGCCCAGGTATTTGTCGGCAACGGCTCGGACGAAGTGCTGGCGCACATTTTCCACGGTTTGTTCCAGCACGATCGCGGTCCGCTGCTGTTCCCGGATGTCAGCTACAGCTTCTATCCGGTCTACTGTGGCCTGTATGGCATCGGGTTCGAGCAGGTGGCACTGGACGAGCAATTCCAGATCCGCATCGCCGACTACGCCAAGGTCAATGCCGGGATCATCTTCCCCAACCCTAACGCGCCAACCGGCTGCCTGCTGCCGCTGCAAGCGATAGAGCAGTTGCTGCAGGCCAACCGTGATTCGGTCGTGGTGGTGGATGAAGCCTACATCGACTTCGGTGGTGAGACGGCTATCAGCCTGGTGGACCGCTACGACAACCTGCTGGTGACCCAGACCCTGTCGAAATCGCGCTCGCTGGCCGGGCTGCGGGTTGGTCTGGCTGTCGGCCACCCGGACCTGATCGAAGCGCTGGAACGGATCAAGAACAGCTTCAACTCCTATCCGTTGGACCGTATGGCCATCGTGGGTGCAGCGGCGGCGTTCGAAGATCAGGCCTACTTCGAGGAAACCTGCCGCAAGGTAATCGACAGCCGTGAAGCGCTGGTCGAGCAACTGGTGGCGAAGGGCTTCGAAGTGCTGCCATCGGCGGCCAACTTCATCTTCGCCCGCCATCCGCAACAGGATGCCGCGCAGCTGGCGGCGCGTCTGCGTGAGCAAGGGGTGATCGTGCGTCACTTCAAACAGGAGCGGATTGCCCAGTTCCTGCGTATTACCATTGGCACGCCAGAGATGAACCAGGCGTTGATCGATGCGCTGAACTGAGCATGGCGTACCGCAGGGGCGGGCGAGCTCGCTCCTGCAGACCATGCCGCGTATATCACTAGCGGCTTTGCTCGATGATGAATGGCTTGCTGACCGGCCGGGTTCGCACGGCTATCGGTGTGTCATCAAGCTCGAGCACATAGTCGCTGGCCTGGCGCATGCCCTGTGGATCAGTCCATTGCTGCAGGTAAGCCGGGACGTTCGCGACTATCTGGTCATTTTTGTGAATGATCACAGTGCCTTGTGAGTCGCTGTTCCACAACAGCTTGGCGTCACCTTCAATAGCCCGTGCTTTCCGTACGCCGGTGGTGCCCAGCAGCGGCGTACCATCCAGTTTCCATTCCGGCAGCAGGTCGAGCCCCATGTGCCTGAGCACAGTCGAGGCCACCGACATTTGCGCCGCGTAGCCATACAAGTTGTTGGGCCCAGGATTGTCCTGCGGAATGCTCGGTTGGTTCAGTGCTGACAGTGGCCTGCTCGCTGGCCCGGCCGGTAATACCGCCCGCATAGGCCTTGCCGTAAAACAGGTGCTTATGCAGGTTTGTGTCGCCGCCCAGTTTTTCATAGTGCTGCAACTATGCCGATGATCAGTGTCTTGGGTTGCGTTGGCGGTTGTCTCTGGTCGCAGCCTTTGGAAGACAGGCCGAGCAGCCGTATGGCTGCAACCCGTGCAACCAACCGCAGCACGTTGGAAGTGAGCATGAACGGGGCCTTGATGGCGTGGAGCCAAGCGTTGCAACAAGGCATTGAACTGGCAACTGGTAGCAATGCCAGTTGAATTGATGTCCGGAACGCGTTCCATTATGCTCGGGCAATTCATCGGATGATTGGTTGAATGAAATGAACAGTGAATTGACCAAGCGTTCATTGGTCGAGTTGGCCGTGGAGCGCATGCGTGAGCGGATTGTGCAAGGCGACTGGCAAGTCGGGCAGCGGCTACCGACCGAGCCGGTGCTGGCACTGGAGTTGGGCATCAGCCGCAACACTGTGCGCGAGGCCATGCGTGTGCTCGCATTCAGTGGCCTGGTGGAAATCCGCCAGGGTGACGGCAGTTACTTGCGTACATGCCAGGACCCGCTGCAGGCCGTGCAGGCGATGTCGCGCTGCACCCTGGAGCAGGCCCGCGAGACTCGGCACATCCTCGAAACCGAGGCGATCGGCCTTGCGGCATTGCGCCGTACCGACGAAGACTTGCAAGGCTTGCGTGCGGCACTGACCGACAGTGCCGAGCACTTTCACGGTGATGTCGATGCCTATGTCAGTTGCGACCTGGTGTTCCACCAGCGGTTGATCGACGCCGCGCACAACCCGGCTCTGAGCGAGCTGTACCGTTACTTTTCCGGTGTGGTGGCCGCCGCGCTGCAACACAACATGGCGACCGTGCCGCGCAGCCAGGCGACTTTCGACCTGCACGGGCAGATCCTCGACGCCATCGAACAACGCGATCCGGAGCGGGCCAAGGCCCTGAGCCGGACCCTCATCGAATCCTGAAGACGAGAAGGCCATGGCTGAACCAATGACCCGAGACGCGCCTGCCCGCGAGCGAGACCTGGAAGAACTGCTGATCGACGCCGAAGCCGACGATGCCCAGGTGCAACAACAACCGCCGGCTCTGCGGCGGCCTTGGCTGTTGCTGCTGGGCCTTGTGCTGGTGGCGTTGAACCTGCGCCCGGCGTTGTCGAGCATGGCGCCTGTGCTTGGCCAGGTCGCCGTGGGGCTCGGCCTGAATGCCTCCGAGGCTGGCCTGCTGACCACCTTGCCGGTGCTCTGCCTGGGGCTGTTCGCACCGCTGGCGCCGGTCCTGGCGCGCCGCTTTGGCAGCGAGCGGGTGATCCTTGGCATCCTCCTCACCCTGGCGTTGGGTATCGTGGTGCGCAGCGCCCTGGGGGCTGCCGGCGTATTCATCGGCAGCGTGATGGCCGGGGCCAGCATCGGCATCATCGGCGTACTGCTGCCGGGTATCGTCAAGCGCGATTTCCCGCAGCATGCGGGTACGCTGACTGGCGTCTACACCATGGCCCTGTGCCTGGGGGCGGCCATGGCGGCCGGGGCCACCGTGCCGCTGACCCAGCATTTCGATGACAACTGGGCCCTTGGCCTGGGCTTCTGGATGATACCGGCGCTGCTGGCCATGCTCATCTGGTTGCCGCAAGCGCGCCAGGGCCACGGCATGCACAAGGTCGCCTACCGGGTGCGGGGGCTTTGGCGTGATCCGCTGGCGTGGCAGGTAACGCTGTACATGGGGTTGCAGTCGTCACTGGCGTACATCGTCTTTGGCTGGTTGCCGTCGATTCTCATCGGCCGTGGCCTGAGCCCGACCGAGGCCGGCCTGGTGCTGTCCGGGTCGGTGATCGTGCAGCTGGTCAGCTCGCTGAGTGCCCCCTGGCTGGCGACCCGCGGCAAGGACCAGCGCCTGGCCATCGTGATCGTGATGCTGGTGACCTTGGCGGGCCTGTTCGGTTGCCTGTATGCACCTGTCGACGGGCTGTGGGGCTGGGCGGTGCTGTTGGGGCTGGGGCAGGGCGGTACCTTTGCCCTGGCGTTGACACTGATCGTGCTGCGCTCGAAGGATGCCCATGTGGCGGCGAACCTGTCGAGCATGGCCCAGGGTGTGGGTTATACCCTGGCGTCCATGGGCCCGTTTGCGGTCGGCCTGGTGCATGACGTGACCGGGGGCTGGGCGGCGGTGGGCTGGATTTTCGCTGTGCTTGGCGTCGGGGCGATCGTGTTTGGGCTTGGTGCTGGGCGGGCTATGCATGTGCAGGTGACCAGCGAAAAGCTCTGACATTGAGGGTGGCCTTACAGGCCTCTTCGCGGGCAAGCCCGCTCCCACAGGGATCGCGACGACCGTGGGAGCGGTCTTGCCCACGAAGAGGCCGGTACTGGCGTATGCAGGCGGGGCAGATTATCGTGCAACTTCCCATTCCCAGGACGGACCAGCCCCCATGAGCGACGCCAACCGTGACCTGATCACCCGCTTCTATCAGGCCTTTCAGCGCCTGGACGCCGAGGCCATGGTGGCCTGCTACAGCGACGACATCGTCTTCAGCGACCCGGTATTCGGCACCCTGCGCGGCCGCGATGCCGGCGACATGTGGCGCATGCTCACCACCCGTGCCAAGGATTTCTCGCTGACGTTCGATCAGGTCCAAGCCGACCAGCGCAGCGGCTGTGCCCACTGGGTTGCCACCTACCTGTTCAGCCAGACTGGCCGCACCGTGGTCAACGATATCCAGGCGCGCTTCGTCATGCGCGACGGGCTGATCTGCCAGCATGACGACAGCTTCGACCTGTGGCGCTGGTCACGTCAGGCACTGGGAACGCCAGGGCTGTTGCTGGGCTGGTCGCCTATGCTGCAGAACAAGGTGCGCCAGCAGGCTTTCAAAGGCCTGCGAGCGTTCCAGCAAGCGAGTTGAGCGGTTAAGCTGTCGGCCATGAGCATCGTCAAAGAAGTCGCCGAAACCCCGCTGTGCAAACCGTGGTACGTGTATCTGGTAAGGGCAGCCAATGGCTCGCTGTACTGCGGTATCAGCGACGACCCGCAGCGGCGTTTCGCTGCCCATCAGAAAGGCCAGGGCGCCCGCTATTTCAAGACCAGCCCGGCCCAGGCGCTGGTCTATGTGGAGCAGTGGCCGGACAAGGGCGAAGCGCTGCGCCAGGAACGGCTTGTGAAGAAGTTGCGCAAGTCGGCCAAGGAGGCGCTGGTCGCCTCCTATGTGGCCGTCTGATCAGTCCTTGCGGCGCTTGAGCTGATCCACCAGCGTGGTCGGCAGGCCTTTGATGATCAGGGTGCCGGCGGCTTCGTCATACTCCACCTTATCACCCAGCAGGTGCGCCTCGAAGCTGATCGACAGGCCTTCGGCACGCCCGGTGAAGCGGCGGAACTGGTTGAGGGTGCGTTTGTCCGCAGGGATTTCCGGCGACAGGCCGTAGTCCTTGTTGCGGATATGGTCGTAGAAGGCCTTTGGGCGGTCCTCGTCGATCAGGCTCGAAAGCTCTTCCAGGGTTACCGGTTCACCGAGCTTGGTCTGAGTGGTGGCGTACTCCACCAGGGTCTGGGTCTTCTCGCGGGCGGCTTCTTCCGGCAGGTCCTCGCTTTCGACGAAGTCACTGAAGGCCTTGAGCAGCGTGCGTGTCTCGCCCGGGCCGTCGACGCCTTCCTGGCAGCCGATGAAGTCGCGGAAGTAGTCCGACACCTTCTTGCCGTTCTTGCCCTTGATGAACGAGATGTACTGCTTGGAGTTCTGGTTGTTCTTCCACTCCGACAGGTTGATGCGCGCTGCCAGGTGCAATTGGCCGAGGTCGAGGTGGCGCGACGGCGTCACGTCCAGTTCGGCGTTCACTGCCACGCCTTCGCTGTGGTGCAGCAGGGCGATGGCCAGGTAGTCGGTCATGCCTTGCTGGTAGTGGGCGAACAGGATGTGGCCGCCGGTCGAGAGGTTGGACTCTTCCATCAGCTTTTGCAGGTGCTCGACCGCCACCCGGCTGAACCCGGCGAAGTCTTTCTCTTCTTCCAGATATTGCTTCAGCCAGCCACTGAGCGGGTAGGCACCAGACTCGCCGTGGAAGAAGCCCCAGGCCTTGCCTTGCTTGGCGTTGTAGCTGTCGTTGAGGTCGGCCAGGAGGTTTTCGATGGCGTCCGATGCGCCCAGCTCGGTATCCCGTGCATGGAGCACGGCGGGGCTGCCATCGGGCTTCTTGTCGATCAGGTGAACGATGCAATGACGGATTGGCATGGAATTCTCGGTGAGTCTGGGGCGGCCGCAAGCCGCGCTGCAAAAGTCGTCCAGTTTACCCCAGACAACAGGCGCTGCAGTGGCCGGATGTTGGCAGAAATGCCGGTTGTTCGTTTTTTGTTCAAATTTGTGGGTTTTCGGCTAGAACCCCCGAAAAACCTGCACTAAATCGAAGCGGGTAGCGGATATTTATCCATTCCTGTGGTAGCTTTGCGCGGTCTTGCGCACCCTGTGTGGCGCATTGCTGGCAGCGTGTTCATGCCGTGTCGAACCAAACGTCGATTTACGCATCTACATGCGCGATTGGCGCGGCCCTCCAGTTCTCAGGGGCTGGCCCGATAACGTCGTAGAACGCTGCATAACCACTGAATTAGATAGGGAAGGAACACCACCATGGCATTGACCAAAGACCAACTGATTGCCGACATCGCTGAAGCCATCGACGCGCCAAAAACCACCGCTCGCAACGCGCTGGAGCAACTGGGCCAGATCGTTGCCGACCAACTGGAAAACGGCGCTGAAATCACCCTGCCAGGCATCGGCAAGCTGAAAGTCTCCGAGCGTCCTGCCCGTACCGGCCGCAACCCTTCGACTGGCGCTGCCATCGAAATCGCTGCCAAGAAAGTCGTCAAGTTCGTTCCGGCCAAGGGCCTGACCGACGCAGTCAACAAGTAATTCGTTGACGCATTGACGAAACCGCGCCCGGCTTGCCGGGGCGCGGTTTTTTCATGCCTGCGATTTACGCTGGGCGTGCCAGGCCTGGCGAGCCGCGGTGTCCTGGAAGCTCCAGGCGACCATGCGGCTCTGCTTCTGGCCCTGGCCCATCTCGGCGATGCGCACGGCCTTGGCGCCGGCCTTCTTCAGCGCCGCCTCGATGCCGGGCAGGTTGCTGGCCTTGGACACCAGGCTGGTGAACCACAGCACTTGCTGCGCGTATTGCGCACTTTCGTTGACCAGCTGGGTGACGAAGCGGATCTCGCCGCCCTCGCACCACAGCTCGTTATTCTGGCCACCGAAGTTGAGCACTGGCAGCTTGCGCTTGGGGTCTTGCTTGCCGAGGTTCTTCCACTTGCGCTGGCTGCCACGGGTGGCTTCCTCGCGTGAGGCATGGAAGGGCGGGTTGCAGAGGGTCAGGTCGAAGCGTTCATCTTCTTGCAGCAGGCCGCTGAGGATGTGCTTGCGGTTGGCTTGCTGGCGCAGGCTGATGCCCTTGCTCAAACCGTTGGCCTGGACGATGGCCTTGGCCGAGGCCAGTGCAACTGGGTCGATGTCAGAGCCGAGGAAGCGCCACCGGTAATCGCTATGACCGAGCAACGGATAAATGCAGTTGGCGCCTACGCCAATGTCCAGTGCCCGAACCTGGGCGCCCCTGGGCACCTCGCCGGCATTGTCCTCGGCCAACAGGTCGGCGGCCACGTGGATGTAGTCGGCGCGGCCTGGGATCGGTGGGCACAGGTAATCGGCAGGGATATCCCAGTGCTGGATGCCGTATTGCGCCTTGAGCAACGCGCGGTTGAACACGCGCACGGCTTCTGGGTTGGCGAAGTCGATGCTGGGTTTGCCGTGGGGGTTGGTGAGGGTGAAACGGGCCAGGTCAGGGTGGGCCTTGATCAGGCTGGGGAAGTCGTAGCGGCCCTGGTGGCGGTTGCGCGGGTGCAGGGTGGGTTTGTCGGTCATGGTCGGATCCGGTGTTGCAGCCGTGGGGCTGCTTTGCAGCCCTTTCGCGACACAAGGCCGCTCCTGCAGGATAGCGGCGCCTCTAAAACCGGCACCGTCCCTGTAGGAGCGGCCTTGTGTCGCGAAAGGGCCGCACAGCGGCCCCATCGGTCTCTCTAGAAATTACAGCGCTGCAATCCGCGCATGCTGCTCGGTGAAGTTGGCCAGGGCCTGCTCGGACTCGGCCAGCTTGGCGCGCTCCTTCTCGATCACCGCAGGCGGTGCCTTGTCGACGAAGGCAGCGTTGGACAGCTTGCCGCCCACGCGCTGGACTTCACCCTGCAGACGCTGGATTTCCTTGTTCAGGCGAGCCAGCTCGGCGTCCTTGTCGATCAGGCCGGCCATTGGCACCAGCACCTGCAAGTCGCCAACCAGGGCGGTAGCCGACAGCGGTGCTTCGTCGGCGTCGCCGAGCACCGTGAACGATTCGACCTTGGCCAGCTTCTTCAGCAGGGCTTCGTTTTCCTGCAGGCGACGCTGGTCGTCGGCGTTGGCGTTCTTCAGGAACAGCGGCAGTGGCTTGCCCGGGCCGATGTTCATCTCGGCGCGGATGTTGCGCAGGCCGACCATCAGCTCTTTCAGCCACTCGATATCACCTTCGGCGGCGGCATCGATGCGGCTTTCATTGGCCACTGGCCATGGCTGCAGCATGATGGTCTTGCCTTCGATGCCGGCCAGCGGCGCGATGCGCTGCCAGATTTCTTCGGTGATGAATGGCATGAACGGGTGTGCCAGGCGCAGCGCCACTTCCAGCACGCGCACCAGGGTGCGACGGGTGCCACGGGCGCGTTCGACCGGGGCGTTCTCGTCCCACAGCACAGGCTTGGAGAGCTCCAGGTACCAGTCGCAGTACTGGTTCCAGATGAACTCGTACAGCGCCTGGCTGGCCAGGTCGAAACGGAACTGCTCGAGCTGGCGGGTCACTTCGGCTTCGGTGCGCTGCAGCTGCGAGATGATCCAGCGGTCGGCCAGCGACAGCTCGTAGGCTTCGCCGTTCTGGCCGCAGTCCTCGCCCTTGTCCAGCACGTAGCGGGCGGCGTTCCAGATCTTGTTGCAGAAGTTGCGGTAGCCTTCGACGCGGCCCATGTCGAACTTGATGTCGCGGCCGGTGGAGGCCAGCGAGCAGAAGGTGAAGCGCAGGGCGTCGGTGCCGTAGCTGGCGATACCTTCAGGGAACTCGGCCTTGGTCTGCTTGGCGATTTTCTCGGCAAGCTTGGGCTGCATCATGCCGCTGGTGCGTTTTTCCAGCAGGGCATCGAGGGTGATACCGTCGACGATGTCCAGCGGGTCCAGGACGTTGCCCTTGGACTTGGACATTTTCTGGCCCTGGCCATCGCGCACCAGGCCGTGCACGTAAACGGTCTTGAACGGTACCTGCGGGGTGCCGTCTTCGTTCTTGATCAGGTGCATGGTCAGCATGATCATGCGCGCAACCCAGAAGAAGATGATGTCGAAGCCGGTCACCAGCACATCGGTGGAGTGGAACTTCTTGAGGAACTCGGTCTGCTCCGGCCAGCCCAGGGTGGAGAAGGTCCACAGGCCCGAGCTGAACCAGGTGTCGAGCACGTCGTCGTCCTGGCGCAGGTTCACATCGCTGCCGAGGTTGTGCTTGGCGCGCACTTCTTCTTCATTGCGGCCGACATAGACCTGGCCAGCCTCGTCGTACCAGGCCGGGATGCGGTGGCCCCACCACAGCTGGCGGCTGATGCACCAGTCCTGGATGTCACGCATCCAGGAGAAGTACATGTTCTCGTACTGCTTGGGCACGAACTGGATGCGGCCATCTTCCACGGCTTCGATGGCGGGTTCTGCCAGCGGCTTGGTAGAGACGTACCACTGGTCGGTCAGCCACGGCTCGATGACGGTGCCAGAACGGTCGCCCTTCGGCACCTTCAGGGCGTGGTCGTCGATGCTGACCAGCAGGCCCTGGGCGTCCAGGTCAGCGACGATCTGCTTGCGCGCGACAAAGCGGTCGAGGCCGGCGTACTGGGCGGGCAGGCTGGTGTCGAACTGCTCGTTGACACTGCCGTCGAGGTTGAAGGCCTGGGCGGCAGACAGCACCAGCGCATTCTTGTCGAAGATGTTCAGTAGCGGCAGGTTGTGGCGCTTGCCGACTTCGTAGTCGTTGAAGTCGTGGGCCGGGGTGATCTTCACACAGCCAGTGCCGAATTCCGGATCGCAGTAGTCGTCGGCGATGATCGGGATGCGACGGCCGACCAGCGGCAGCTCGACGAACTTGCCGATCAGTGCCTGGTAGCGCTCGTCGGTCGGGTTGACGGCAACGGCGGCGTCACCCAGCAGGGTTTCCGGGCGGGTGGTGGCAACCACCAGGTAGCCCTTGCCCTCGGCGGTCTTGGCGCCGTCGGCCAGCGGGTAGCGCAGGTTCCACAGGTGGCCCTTCTCGTCGTGGTTTTCCACTTCGAGGTCGGAGATGGCCGTGTGCAGTTTGGTGTCCCAGTTGACCAGGCGCTTGCCGCGGTAGATCAGGCCATCCTCGTGCAGGCGCACGAAGGCTTCCTTGACCGCCTCGGACAGGCCGTCGTCCATGGTGAAGCGCTCGCGGCTCCAGTCTACCGAGGAGCCCAGGCGACGGATCTGGCGGCTGATGTTGCCACCGGATTGATCCTTCCATTCCCAGACCTTTTCCAGGAACGCTTCACGGCCCAGGTCGTGACGGTTCTGGCCCTTGGCCTCGAGCTGGCGCTCGACCAGCATCTGCGTGGCGATACCGGCGTGGTCGGTACCTGGCTGCCACAGGGTGTCGCGGCCTTGCATGCGGCGGAAACGGATCAGGGCGTCCATGATCGCGTTGTTGAAGCCGTGGCCCATGTGCAGGCTGCCCGTCACGTTCGGTGGCGGGATCATGATGGTGTAGGACTCACCTGCACCTTGTGGAGCGAAATAGTTCTCGGACTCCCAGGTGTTGTACCAGGAAGTTTCGATGGCGTGCGGCTGGTAGGTCTTATCCATGCGCGGCGGGACCCTGTGCATTTATTCGGGAAAGCCGGGAAGTATAACCAAGCTGGGGGCCGCAGGCGACAAGCTGCTGACAACTGTCGGAACAGTGGCGCCTGCTTCGCGGGCAAGCCCGCTCCCACAGGTGCAGCACAGTCTTCAGAATGGTGGTGATCCTGTGGGAGCGGGCTTGCCCGCGAAGCAGGCGCCGCCGATTTTCAGGCTTACTCGGAACGTTTGATCAGGCGCTCGATCCGCGCATCCAGGCGGCGCTTGATTTCGTTCTCGATATGCGGGGTAAAGTCGTTGATCACGTCTTGCATGATCATCTGCGCCGCGGCGCGCAACTCGCTCTCCAGGTGCAGCAGGGTGTCCTGGCGGCGGGTTTGCGGATCATCCTCGGGCTCAGTTGCTGCGGGCTCGGCATCAGGTGCCGGCGCCGCGTTGCCTGCAGGCACGTCGAGCAACAGCGGAATCTGCTCGACCGTTTCGGTCAGCAGCGGCGGCTGCAGGTCGGCATCGCCGAGCAACTGGCGAATCGACTCCAGGTCGTCCAGCAGATGGGAGGAATCGGGTAGGGCGGAAGGCTTGTCCATCGTCGTTAAAGTCGCTGTAAGCGGTGGTCTTGCAGAGCATAGCCCTGTTCGCGGTAGAAACGGAACCGCTCGCGGGCCGATTGGCGAATGCCGGGCGCCTCGACAACGATCTCGGCAACCCGCTCGAACTGGCCAACGAAGCCCGGTACATCGGCTCCCAGGTTGATCAGCAGGTCACGGTGCTCGCCGGCATCGTCCGCCAGGCCCAGGGCCACTGAGGCGTGCGCGTGCTCTTCCGCCAGGTCATGGGGCACGAAGGCTTCGCCCTTGAAGCGCCACAGGCGTTGATCCAGCTCGTTGCGCTGCTCGGCGTCCTGGCAGTGCAGGTAGACCCGGTGGCCGAGGCGCCAGGCCTTCTCGCACAGCTTGCAGGCGAAATCCAGCCGCGCTGACAGCGAGTCGGTGGGCAGGATATAGAAATCGACTTTGCTCATGGTGTGCTCTGCCAGCCTGCGGCGCCCGGGGCGCCACAGGCCTCACGGCATCAGGCGCCAGCGCGGTCCAGCAGGTACTGGGTCAGCAGCGGGACCGGGCGACCGGTGGCGCCCTTGTCCTTGCCGCCGCTGATCCAGGCCGTGCCGGCGATATCCATGTGCGCCCAGTTGTAAGCCTTGGCGAAACGCGACAGGAAGCAGCCTGCGGTGATGGTGCCGGCTTTCGGCCCGCCGATGTTGCCCATGTCGGCGAACGGGCTGTCCAGTTGCTCCTGGTACTCGTCGAACAGCGGCAGCTGCCAGGCGCGGTCGTCGGCACGCTTGCCGGCGTCGAGCAGTTGGCCGACCAGTTCGTCATTGTTGCCCATCAGGCCCGAAGTGTGGCTGCCCAGGGCGACGATGCAGGCACCGGTCAGGGTGGCGATGTCGATCACCGCCTGCGGCTTGAAGCGCTCGGCGTAGGTCAGGGTGTCGCACAGCACCAGGCGGCCTTCGGCGTCGGTGTTGAGGATTTCGACGGTCTGGCCACTCAGGGTGGTGACGATGTCACCTGGGCGTGTGGCACCGCCGCTCGGCATGTTCTCGGCGCAAGCCAGCAGGCATACCAGGTTGATTGGCAGTTGCAGCTCGAGGACCGCACGCAGGGTGCCGAACACGCTGGCGGCGCCGCACATGTCGTATTTCATTTCATCCATGCCGGCGCCTGGCTTGAGGCTGATGCCGCCGGTATCGAAGGTGATGCCCTTGCCCACCAGTACGAACGGCTTGTCGGCCTTCTTGCCCCCCTGGTAGTTGAGCACGATCAGGCGCGGTGGCTGGTCGCTGCCCTGGCCCACGGCATAGAACGCGCCCATGCCCAGGTCCTTGATCTTCTTCTCATCCAGGACTTCGACCTTCAGGCCCTTGTGGGCCTTGCCCATGTCCTTGGCCTGCTCGGCCAGGTAGCTCGGGTGGCACAGGTTGGGCGGCAGGTTGCCGAGGTCGCGGGTGAAGGCCATGCCGGTGGCGATGGCGCTGGCGTGCTTGACGGCGCGTTCGACCTCGGCCAGGCCGGCCTTGTCGGCCAGCAGGGTGACTTTCTTCAGGGCGCGCGGCTCGGCCTTCTGGCTCTTGAAACGGTCGAACACGTATTCGCCGTCGAGCAAGGTCTCGGCCAGCAGGCGGTACTTGCCGTAATGAGCGTCGCGGTTGCTGACGGCGATATCGTCCAGTGCCAGCACGGCATCGCTGCCGTTCAGGCCCTTGAGCACGCCGGCCACGCTGGCGACCAGTTTGCGCCATGCGCGGTCACCGAGGGCTTCGTCCTTGCCGCTGCCGACCAGCAGCACGCGCTCGGCCTTCAGGCCCGTCAGGCTCTGCAGCAACAGGGTCTGGCCTGGTTTTCCGGCCAGGTCGCCGCGCTTGAGCACCGCACTGATAGCGCCTTCGCAGGCTTGGTCGATGGCCTTGGCGACAGTACCGAGCTTGCGCCCTTCACCGACCGCCACGACCAGAGTGGCGGTTTTTACGGATGCAGCAGCTACGCTTTTTACAACCAGTTCCATGTCAGGGTCCCCGAATGATCTATGCAGTTGGCGCTATGCGTTTTCGCGCTCTGGACGGGCCTGGCCGCGATGTCGCGCACCAGTGGAAAAGCTGCCAGTTTGAGCCTCTGGCAAGTGTGCTGACAAGCCCGATGTGGGCCTTCATGCGCAGCCAAGTGACAGGCGCCACCAATCACAGGATAATGCGCGCACTTTATATGGAGGTTCGCCTTTGGCGAACCAGCTTTGGTCCTGGCTGTCACAGGCCAATGTTTGGCAGTCCGCCCCTGACAACCCAGGAGTGTCTGGTTTGATCGTCTTTCGTTATCTGTCCCGCGAGGTCCTGGTGACCTTGAGCGCCGTCAGCGCCGTGCTGTTGGTAATCATCATGAGCGGGCGTTTCATCAAATACCTGGCCCAGGCGGCCCAGGGCATCCTCGATCCGGGCGTGCTGTTCCTGATCATGGGTTTCCGCATGCCAGGTTTCCTGCAGCTGATTCTGCCGCTAGGTCTGTTCCTCGGGATTCTCCTGGCATATGGCCGGCTGTACCTGGAAAGCGAAATGACCGTGCTTTCGGCGACCGGCATGAGCCAGCAGCGTCTGCTGGGCCTGACCATGGCGCCAGCTGCGCTGGTCGCATTGCTGGTCGCCTGGCTGAGCCTGAGCCTGTCACCCTTGGGCGTAGCTCAGGTGCAGAAGATCATTGCCCAACAGGATGCCATGACGGAGTTCGACACCTTGGTGCCGGGCCGCTTCCAGACTTTGCGCGACGGTTCTCGGGTCACCTACACCGAGCAGCTGTCCGACGACCGCGTCAAGCTGGCCGGGGTGTTCATTTCCGAGAAGCGCTTCAATCAGGACAAGACCAAGGACCGTGCTCCTTCGGTACTGGTCGCCGAGAAAGGCCATCAGGAAATACAGGCCGATGGCAATCGCTATCTGGTGCTGGAGAACGGCTACCGCTACGACGGTAACCCGGGCCAGGCGGACTACCGTGCCATCAAGTACGACACCTACGGTGTATTGCTGCCAAAGCCGGAAGTCGCCGAGGAAGTGACCGATCGCGAAGCGATCCCGACCCTTGAGCTGTTCAGTAAGACCGACCTGCGCGAGCGTGCCGAGTTGCAATGGCGCCTGTCGCTGCCGATCCTGGTGTTCATCGTGACCTTGATGGCGGTGCCGCTGGCCAGGGTCAATCCACGCCAGGGCCGCTTCCTCAAGCTGCTGCCGGCGATTCTTCTGTACATGGCTTACCTGACAATGCTGATTTCCGTACGCGGCGCCCTTGAGAAGGGCAAGTTGCCGATTGGCCTGGGCATCTGGTGGGTGCACGGCCTGTTCCTGCTGATCGGCCTGGCCCTGATGTACTGGGAACCGCTGCGCCTGAAAATGGCTGCCCGTCGTGCGGAGGTGGCCCATGGCTAAGCTCGACCGCTATATCGGCCAGAGCGTGCTGCTGGCCATTCTGGCCGTGCTGGGGATCATTCTCGGCCTGGCCTCGCTGTTCGCCTTCATCGACGAGATGGGCGAACTGAGCGACACCTACACCTTGCTGGATGCGGGTAATTTCGTCCTGCTGACTGCGCCTCGGCGCCTGTACGAAATGCTGCCGATGGCGGCGCTGATCGGCTGCCTGATCGGTCTCGGCAGCCTGGCCAGCAACAGTGAGCTGACCATCATGCGTGCCGCCGGTGTCTCCATCGGCCGCATCGTCTGGGCGGTGATGAAACCGATGCTGGTGCTGATGGTGGTCGGCCTGCTGATTGGTGAATACGTCGCCCCGGTCACCGAGAACAAGGCCCAGGCCGACCGTTCGCTGGCCCAGGGTGGTGGTGAAGCGCAAAGCTCCAGGCATGGCATGTGGCACCGCCAGGGCGAGGAGTTCGTGCACATCAACTCCGTGCAGCCCAATGGCTTGCTGCTGGGCGTGACTCGCTACCGCTTCGACAACGAGCGCAAGATCCAGACTTCGAGCTTTGCGCGTCGGGCCCAGTACACCGATGACCACTGGACACTCAGCGATATCAGCACCACTCACTTCCGCGGTGACCATACCGAAGTGGTGACGGCGCCGAGCGAGCTCTGGGACGTTTCGCTGACACCGCAACTGCTCAATACGGTGATCATGGCCCCCGAGTCGCTGTCGATCACCGGGCTGTGGGACTACATCCACTACCTGTCCGACCAGGGCCTGAACAACGCGCGCTACTGGCTGGCGTTCTGGACCAAGGTGCTGCAGCCGATGGTGACCGCCGCCCTGGTATTGATGGCGATTTCCTTCATCTTCGGCCCCCTGCGTTCGGTAACCCTTGGCCAGCGCGTGTTCACCGGTGTGCTGGTGGGCTTCGTGTTCCGCATTGGCCAGGACCTGCTGGGCCCGTCGAGCCAGGTGTTCGGGTTCCCGCCGCTGCTGGCGGTGGTGATCCCGGCGGGTATCTGTGCCGTGGCCGGCCTTTGGTTGTTGCGCCGGGCTGGATGATGAGCTGACGCAAAAGAAAAAGCCGACCCCGGGGTCGGCTTTTTTGTGCCTACTTTTTCTGCTTGGGCACCCGCACCAGCTGGGTTTCCGAATAGATGTCATGCCAGCCGCGTTGGCGTTTGTCGATCAGCGACCAGAAGAACCCAAGCCCCAGGCACAGCCAGGAGGCAATCGACACCACGAAACGCAACAGTGCCTGCCACAGGCTGATCGCGCTGCCATCAGCGTTCTGCACGCGCACGCCCCACACCTGCATGCCAAGGGTCTGGCCGCCATGGGTCCAGAATTTGGCAAAGAAGCCGAACAGGGCGAACAGCAGAATGGTCGAGAGCAGCGGGTCGCCATCCAGCGCCCCGGCCTCGGTCAGTTCACGCATGCGGGCTTCGCCGATGATCGCCATCTGGATCATCTTGTAGGCCCCTGCGGTGACGATCAGCAGTGCGGTACACAACAGGAAGTCGTAGAACATCGCCGCCAGGCGTCGGCCCAGGCCGACTGGTGGGAAATCACCCTGGGGGGAGAGCAGAGGCTTGGGCATGCAGAACAGCTCCGAATGGCGAAGCCGCTATTCTACGTGCAAAAAAAAGCCCCTGCACATGGCAGGGGCTTTGGGGAGTCGGGCTTGTGCTTAGACAGGCTGGACTTTGTCAGCCTGCATGCCTTTTTGGCCTTGGACTGCTTCGAAGGTAACCTTCTGGCCTTCTTTCAGGCTCTTGAAGCCGTTACCTTCGATGGCACGGAAGTGTACGAACAGATCCGGACCGCTTTCTGGGGTGATGAAACCGTAACCTTTTTCGTCATTGAACCACTTGACGGTACCGTTCTGACGCTCAGCCATTGTCTTATTTCCTATGAAGCTTGAATTTTGATGACAGTTTCTTTCACGTTATATAAGTGTGAAAGAGTACTGGGCTGGGTTGCAGGAAAGTAAGAGACGTCGAACGGGTTGTAGCAAATTTCGGCTACTGGCCCAGGTCACGAACTGTTGCGACCCATGCAAACACAGTGCAGTGACTCTACGCCAACTCCCGAGAAAAAAACAAGCCCTTGGTCGTATGGAAAATTGGCGTTTTGCCGAGAACCGACAGATTTGTCGGAAACGGCATGGTGCCTGGCCTGGCGCCATGTTCAAAAGTTATTGGGCAGGTTCGAAATCGAATATCTGCAACCTGCCCGCAAACCTCAGACCCTACCTTCAACCACGATAGTAACGCTGTGGAACGAAAGGCATTTTGCTGACTTTCAAGGCAACCTTCTTGCCACGCACCAAGGCAAACAGTGCAGTGTCGAGTGCACTGTGTTCGATATCGACATAGCCCATTGCAACCGGGGCGCCGAGTGTCGGGCCGAAACCGCCACTGCACACTTTGCCAACAGTTTTATCGAACGCATCAACAATATCCGCACCTTCGCGCACGGGGGTACGCTCTTGCGGCAACAAACCCACTCGTTTGCGCGCTACACCTTGTTGCTGTTGAGCGAATACCGCCTCGGCGCCCGGGAAGCCACCGGCGCGGCTACCGTCGGCGCGACGAACCTTGGACACTGCCCAGAGCAGGCTGGCTTCGATTGGCGTGGTGCTGGTGTCCATGTCGTGGCCATACAGGCACAGGCCGGCTTCCAGGCGCAAGGAGTCGCGCGCACCCAGGCCGATAGGCTGCACCTCAGGCTCGGCAAGCAGGCGACGGGCCAGGGCTTCGGCTGCGCCAGTCGGCACCGAGATCTCATAGCCGTCTTCGCCGGTATAGCCCGAGCGGCTGACGAAGCAGTCTTCACCCAGCAGTTTGACCGGGCGGAACTGCATGAAAGTCATGCTTGCCACTTCTGGTGCCAGGCGCTCCAGCACCTTGACTGCAGCCGGGCCTTGCAGGGCGAGCAGGGCACGTGCCTCGAACAAGGGCTGCACTTCACAACGGCTGCCGATGTGTGCCTGCAGGTGGGCCAGGTCCTGGTCCTTGCAGGCCGCGTTGACCACCAGGAACAGGGTGTCGTCACCGAGGTTGGCGACCATCAGGTCGTCGAGGATACCGCCTTGCTCGTTGGTGAACATGGCGTAACGCTGCATGCCGACTGGCAGGTCGATGATGTCCACGGGCACCAGGGACTCCAGGGCCTTGGCTGCATCGGCGCCACGCAGGACGATCTGGCCCATGTGCGAGACGTCGAACAGGCCAGCCTGTTCGCGGGTGTGCAGGTGCTCCTTGAGCACGCCCAGCGGGTACTGCACCGGCATGTCGAAGCCGGCGAACGGCACCATGCGCGCGCCCAGTTCAAGGTGCAGGGCGTGCAGCGGGGTCTTTTGCAGTGTTTCGGACATCGATGACTCCTTTGTTTGTTATCGGGTCAACATTCGATGATGTTGACGGCCAGACCGCCGCGGGCGGTCTCCTTGTATTTGCTTTTCATGTCGGCGCCGGTCTGGCGCATGGTGCGGATCACCTTGTCGAGCGACACGTAGTGTTGCCCGTCACCGCGCAACGCCATGCGTACGGCGTTGATGGCTTTCACCGAGCCCATGGCGTTGCGTTCGATGCAGGGCACCTGAACCAGGCCACCGATCGGGTCGCAGGTCAGGCCGAGGTTGTGTTCCATGCCGATTTCAGCGGCGTTTTCCACTTGCTGCGGGGTGCCGCCCATCACTTCGCAAAGCGCCCCCGCGGCCATCGAGCAGGCCACGCCGACCTCGCCCTGGCAGCCGACTTCAGCCCCGGAAATCGAGGCGTTTTCCTTGTACAGGATGCCGATGGCGGCAGCGGTGAGCAGAAAACGCACCACTCCGTCTTCGCTGGCACCCGGGACGAAGCGCATGTAGTAGTGCAACACCGCCGGAACGATGCCCGCCGCGCCATTGGTGGGCGCGGTGACCACGCGCCCGCCGTAGGCGTTTTCCTCGTTTACTGCCAGGGCGTAGAGGTTGACCCAGTCGAGCACCGACAGTGCGTCGCGCAGGCTGGCCTCCGGATGGCGGCTGAGTTGACGGTACAGCGCCGGGGCGCGGCGCTTGACCTTGAGCCCGCCGGGCAGGATGCCTTCGTGCCGGTAGCCGGCTTCGACGCAGTCTTGCATCACCTGCCAGATGTGCAGCAACCCGCTGCGTGTTTCGCTTTCCGGGCGCCAGGCGGCCTCGTTGGCCAGCATCACCTGGCTGACCGGCAGGTGCTGCGCGGTGCAGTGGCCGAGCAGTTCCTTGGCGGTCTTGAACGGGTAGGCCAGCACGGTGCTGTCCTCGACGATGCGGTCCTGGCCGGCGGCGTCCTCGTCCACCACGAAACCGCCACCCACCGAGTAGTATTCCCTGCTGCGGATTTGCAATCCGGCTGCATCGAACGCACGAAAGATCATGCCGTTGGGGTGATAGGCCAAGGGCTTGCGGATCATCGCCAGGTGCTGCTTTTCGTTGAAGGCAATGGTCTGCTCACCGAGCAGGCTGAGCTGGCCGGTAGTGCGGATGGCCTGCAGGCGGGCGGGAATGGATTCGGTATCGACGGTATCAGGGTGCTCGCCTTCCAGGCCGAGCAATACCGCCTTGTCGCTGCCGTGGCCTTTGCCGGTGGCGCCGAGCGAGCCGTACAGCTCGGCCTTGACGCAAACGGTGCTGGCCAGCAGGCCATCGCGGCGCAGCCCTTCGGCGAAGCGCGCGGCGGCGCGCATCGGGCCGACTGTGTGGGAGCTGGAGGGGCCGATGCCGATCTTGAACAGGTCGAAGACGCTCAGTGACATGGTGACCTCCTACCAGGTTGTTTGGGCGGACACTTGTCCCTGTGGGAGCGGGTTCACCCGCGAAGGCGGAGGTGAAGCCACTGTCGCATTCGCGGGTAAACCCGCTCCCACAGGTTATGTGTCAATCCTGGGGCTATCAGGCGTCCTGATAGCTCTCGATCGACGGGCAGGCGCACACCAGGTTGCGGTCGCCGAACACGTTGTCGACCCGGCCGACCGGCGGCCAGTACTTGCTCTCCACCAGGCTCGGCAGCGGGTACACCGCCTGCTCGCGGCTATAGCCATGGGCCCATTCGCCAACCAGCTCGGCCGCAGTGTGCGGGGCGTTCTTCAGCGGGTTGTCGTCCTTGTCCAGGCTGCCGTTCTCCACCGCGCGAATCTCTTCGCGGATCTGGATCATCGCGTCGCAGAAGCGGTCCAGTTCTTCCTTTGACTCGCTTTCGGTCGGTTCGATCATCAGCGTGCCGGCCACCGGGAACGACATGGTCGGCGCATGGAAACCGAAGTCGATCAGGCGCTTGGCCACGTCATCGACGCTGATGCCGCTGGTGTCCTTGAGCGGGCGCAGGTCGAGGATGCATTCGTGGGCGACCAGGCCATTGCCACCGGTGTACAGGACAGGATAGTGCTCTTCCAGGCGGCGGGCGATGTAGTTGGCGTTGAGGATTGCCATCTGCGAAGCACGCTTGAGGCCGGCGCCACCCATCATGCGAATGTACATCCAGGTGATCGGCAGAATGCTGGCGCTGCCGAACGGTGCGGCGCACACCGCGCCCTCGGTGTTTTCGAGCGCAGCATGGCCCGGCAGGAACGGCGCCAGGTGCGACTTGACGCCGATCGGGCCGACGCCCGGGCCGCCACCGCCATGCGGGATGCAGAAGGTCTTGTGCAGGTTCAGGTGCGACACGTCGCCACCGAACTTGCCCGGGGCACAGAGACCGACCATGGCATTCATGTTGGCGCCATCGATGTACACCTGGCCGCCGTTGTCATGGATGATCGCGCAGATCTCGCCGATCGCTTCCTCGAACACGCCGTGGGTCGACGGGTAGGTGATCATGATCGCGGCCAGGCGCTCGCGGTGTTCGATGGCCTTGGCGCGCAGGTCCTCGACATCGACGTTGCCGCGGGCGTCGCACGCAGTGACCACCACGCGCATGCCGGCCATGTGTGCGGTCGCCGGGTTGGTGCCGTGGGCCGAAGACGGGATCAGGCAGATGTCGCGGTGGCCTTCGCCACGGCTGCGGTGGTAGGCACGAATGGCCAAGAGGCCTGCGTATTCACCCTGGGAGCCGGCGTTGGGTTGCAGCGACACGGCGTCGTAGCCGGTGGCGGCGCAGAGCATGGCCTCCAGCTCGGTGGTCATCTGCAGGTAGCCCTGGCTTTGTTCGGCCGGAGCGAACGGGTGCAGGTTGCCGAACTCGGCCCAGGTCACCGGGATCATTTCGCTGGCAGCGTTGAGCTTCATGGTGCACGAGCCCAGCGGAATCATGCTGCGGTCCAGCGCCAGGTCCTTGTCGGCCAGGCGGCGCAGGTAGCGCATCAGCTCGGTTTCGCTGTGGTAGCGGTTGAACACCGGGTGTTCGAGGATGGCCGACTGGCGCAGCAGGGCGGCTGGCAGGCGCGAGCCGGTGCTGGCGGCCAGGGCAGCGAAGTCAGGCTGGGCCTGGCCAGCGCCGAGCAGTTGCCAGAGGGCTTCGACGTCGGCCTGGGTGCTGGTTTCGTCGAGCGACATGCCCAGGTGAGCGGCGTCGATCTGGCGCAGGTTGATGCGCAGGGTGCGGGCCTTGTCATGCAGGCTTGCAGTAGCGCCGCCGGTGGCCAGGGTCAGGGTGTCGAAGGCGGTTTCGCCAACCACTTCGAGCCCCAGGGTTTTCAGGCCGGCAGCCAGAATCGCGGTCAGCGCGTGGGTGCGTTCGGCAATGCGCTTGAGGCCTGCCGGGCCGTGGTACACGGCGAACATGCTGGCGATGTTGGCCAGCAGCACCTGGGCGGTGCAGATGTTGCTGGTGGCCTTCTCGCGGCGAATGTGCTGTTCGCGGGTCTGCATGGCCAGGCGCAGGGCGGTCTTGCCGAAGCGGTCGATCGACACGCCGACCAGGCGGCCCGGCATGTCGCGCTTGAAGGCATCGCGGGTAGCGAAATAGGCCGCGTGCGGGCCACCAAAGCCCAGTGGCACGCCGAAGCGCTGGGCGCTGCCGATGGCCACATCGGCGTCGAACTCGCCCGGCGGGGTCAGCAGGGTCAGGGCCAGCAGGTCGGCGGCAACGGCGACAAGGGCGTTGGCTGCGTGGAAGCGCGCGACGACTTCCCGGTAGTCGAACACTTCGCCATTGCTGGCCGGGTACTGCAGCAGGGCGCCGAAGAAGGCGCTGACATCG
This sequence comes from Pseudomonas sp. NBRC 111123, assembly GCF_001320205.1. Taxonomy (NCBI): domain Bacteria; kingdom Pseudomonadati; phylum Pseudomonadota; class Gammaproteobacteria; order Pseudomonadales; family Pseudomonadaceae; genus Pseudomonas; species Pseudomonas sp. NBRC 111123. The sequence continues at coordinate 52,759 of NZ_BCAZ01000013.1, read as the reverse complement.
CCCAGTTCACGCTCGTCGCCCACCACGATCTCGATGCCCAGCGGCTCGGCACGGGTGCGCAGCACTTCGAGGGTTTGCGGGTGGCAGTGCACGGAGGCGAAGAAGGCGTGGCTGGCCTTGTTCTTCGACAGGCGCTTGCAGAAGGTCATGGCTTCGGCAGCGGCTGTGGCTTCGTCGAGCAAGGATGCGTTGGCGATGGGCAGGCCGGTGAGGTCGCTGATCAGGGTCTGGAAGTTCAGCAGCGCTTCCAGGCGACCCTGGGAAATTTCTGGCTGGTACGGGGTGTAGGCGGTGTACCAGGCCGGGTTTTCCAGCAGGTTGCGCAGGATCGGCGCCGGAGTGTGGGTGTTGTAGTAGCCCTGGCCGATGAAGCTCTTGAACAGAGCGTTCTTGCTGGCGATGGCCTTGAGTGCAGCAAGGGCATCGGCTTCGCTCTGGCCATCTTCCGAGCCAAGCACGCTGGTGCCTTTGATGCTGTCAGGGATGACCGCAGCGGTCATGGCGTCCAGCGAGTCGAAGCCCAGGGTGGCGAGCATGGCTTGCTCGTCGGCGGCGCGGGGGCCGATGTGACGGGCGATGAATTCGTTGGCGGTGCCGAGGTTGATGGTCATGGTCGAATTCCTCAGGCGTCGTCGTTGGCTTTGATCAGGCGGTCATAGGCGTCCTGGTCAAGCAGGGCGGTGACTTCGCTCATGTCGGCAGGGATGAAGCGGAAGAACCAGCCTTCGCCCAGCGGGTCCTCGTTGACCCGCTCTGGGCTGTCGTTGAGGCCGTCGTTGACGGCGACCACTTCACCGGTCAGGGGCATGTACACGCCGCTGGCGGCTTTCACCGACTCGACGGTGGAGGCTTCGGCGCCTTTGTCGTACGCCTGCAGCTCAGGCAGTTGCACATAGACCACATCGCCAAGGGCGTTCTGGGCGTAGGCGGTGATGCCCACGGTGACGCTGCCATCGGCTTCGACGCGCAGCCATTCGTGATCTTCAGTGAAACGCAACTCGCTCATGGGGAATCCTCGGAAAGCAGGGCGTTGGGCGCGGTGCGTCCGCGCTCTTGGGTTGGGATTCCCATTGCAATAATGCGGCCATGCTTAAAAAACCGTTATAAAACAATGGCTTGTATATTTTTCTCAACGGTTTTTTCGTTCAGCTGTAGTGAAATCGCTACAGTCGAGGCGGGCGGAAAAAGGGTTTGGGGATCAAACCCTTGCTCAGCGCGGGGCGTGAAGCGGTGTATTGATTTCAATACGGTGTATTGAAATCAATACATCGTAGGGTGAAGGCTTAACCCACAGTGAACATGGGCAGTGCCAGGTACAGCTTGATCACGATCACATTGATGATGTCGATGAAGAACGCGCCCACCATCGGTACCACCAGAAACGCCATTTGCGAAGGCCCGAAGCGGTGGGTTACCGCTTGCATGTTGGCGATGGCGGTCGGCGTGGCGCCCAGGCCGAACCCGCAGTGCCCTGCAGCCAGTACTGCCGCGTCGTAATTGCTACCCATGACCCGGAACGTCACAAAGACCGCGAACAGCGCCATCAGCAATGTCTGCGCGGCCAGGATGATCAGGAATGGCAGGGCCAGAGCAGCGAGGTCCCACAGCTTGAGCGACATCAGCGCGATTGCCAGGAACAGTGACAGGCTGACATTGCCCAGTACCGACACCTCCCGTTCGAACACCTGGTACAGGCCCAGCGCAGAAAGCCCGTTGCGTAGCAACACACCCACGAACAGGACGCAGACGAAGGTGGGTAGTTCGAACACCGTGCCTTGTAGCTGGGCATTGAGGAGTGTGCCACCGAGCAGGCTGACCGAGATCAGCGCCAGGGTTTCGATGAATGAAAACGGTGTGATCAGGCGCTCCTTTTGCGGTTCTTCGAACCCCTTGGGCAGGCGCGACATCGCATGTTCGACACCGGGCGCCTGCACGCGCTTGATCAGCAGGCGGGCAACCGGCCCACCGATCAGGCCGCCGAGCACGAGGCCAAAGGTGGCGGAGGCCAGGGCGAGTTCCGAGGCCGAGGCAAGGCCGTACTTTTCGCTGAAAGTGCTCCCCCAGGCCGCGCCGGTGCCATGGCCACCGGACAAGGTGATGGAACCGGTCAGCAGGCCCATCAGCGGGTCCAGCCCCAGCGCTGTGGCCAGGCCGATGCCCATGGCGTTCTGCACCAGTAACAGCCCGGTGACTGCGAGCAGGAATATACCCACCACGCGGCCACCTTTTTTCAGGCTGGCGAAGTCCGCGTTCAGGCCGATGGTGGCAAAGAAGGCCAGCATCAACGGTGCCTGCAAAGAGCTGTCGAATTGAACTTTCAGGTCGAAACTGCGCAAGCCCAGCAATATCAGCGCAACGACCAGGCCGCCGGCCACTGGCTCAGGAATGTTGTAGGTACGCAGGATGGCGACGCGTTTCACCAGGCCATGCCCCAGCAGCAGGACCAGGGAGGCGGCAACCAGCGTGCCGTAGAAGTCGAGTTCCAGCATGGGAGGCATTCTTCTTGTCAACGAGGAAGAAAGCCATTTTACTCACCGGCCTGATGAAGTAATGATCTAACTTGTAGGAAAAATCGGGTATCTAGCTGAGAAAAAGTCAGAATTTTCCAGGTATGCCGTACTTGCGCAGGCGTTGTGCAATCGCCGTGTGAGAGGTCTGCAGGCGCCCCGCCAGCTGCCGGGTGGAGGGGTAGCTGGCATACAGGCGCTGCAGCAGTTCGCGCTCAAAGTCGCCTACTGCCTGTTCCAGGCTGGCTACTTCGCCATCCTGCCCGCGGGCCACGGAGGTGCCAGCGATATCCAGGTCACCGATATCCACCAGGTTGCCCTCGCAGATGGCTGCCGCACGGAAAATCACGTTCTGCAGCTGGCGCACGTTGCCTGGCCAAGGGTTGGCAAGCAACGCCGAGTGGGTAGCCGGTGTGAGCCTGCAGGGTGGCCGCTGGATCTGCGTGCAGGCCTGCTGCATGAAGTAGTGCGCCAGCATGAGGATGTCCTGGCCTCGGTCACGCAGCGGCGGCACTTGCAGGTTGAGCACGTTGAGGCGGTAGAACAGGTCTTCACGGAAGGTGCCTTCGGCGACCATGCGTTCCAGGTCACGGTGGGTGGCGCTGATGATGCGCACATCCACTTTCACCTCGCGATCGCCACCGACTCGGCGGAAGCTGCCGTCGCTGAGAAAACGCAGCAGCTTGGCCTGCAGGTACGGCGACATTTCGCCGATCTCATCGAGAAACACCGTGCCCTGGTTGGCCAGCTCCATCAGCCCCGGCTTGCCACCGCGCTGGGCGCCGGTGAAGGCACCGGGTGCATAGCCGAACAGCTCGCTCTCGGCCAGGCTTTCGGGCAGTGCGGCGCAGTTGAGGGCAAGGAATGGCGCGGCCTGACGGCTGCTGATGGCATGGCAGGCGCGGGCCACCAGTTCCTTGCCGGTGCCGGTTTCGCCGTGCACCAGCAGCGGCGCATCGAGGGCCGCCACACGCAGGGCGCGGGCCTTGAGGGTGCGGATCGCCGGTGATTCGCCGAGCAACGCATCGAAACCTTCAGCGTGGTCGTGGTGCAGGGCGGACAGGCGCTCGCCCATGCGGTTCGGCGCATACAGCGTCAGCAGGCCGCCGGCGTTGGTGATGGGTGAAGCGTCCAGCAGCAGGCTCTGGCCGTTGAGCTGCATCTCGCGCATCGGCAGGTGGAAATTGTTGTCCAGCAAGGCCTGCAGCAGGTCGGGGTCATTGAACAGTTCGCCCACCGTGCGCCCCGCGGATTCGCGGCCGCACAGGGCGATCAGCGCCGGGTTTGCCAGCAGCACCTTGCCGGCGCTGTCGACCGCCAGCACCGGGTCGCTCATGGCAGCCAGCAGGGCGTCGAGCTGCAGGTGGCGGCGCTGGCCGGGGAGGATGTCGACCACGTCCACCGACTGCACGCCACGCACTTCGAACAGGGCGTCGTGGAGTTCTTCGAGTACCGCCGGGCTGAGGGTCGGGGCATCGATGTAGACGTTGGGCGGGACCATTTCCACGGCGTCCAGGTTGAGGTTGCGGGCACCGAGCAGGGCGAGGACTTCCTGGGTGATGCCGACGCGGTCGATGAAGCTGACGTGGATGCGCATGGGAACGGTGAAAGTGGTGGCCTGGGAGGGCGGTAGTATGCCTTAACATCGTCGGGGCCGCTTTGCGGCCCTTTCCGAGCGGTCCGGCGCCCCGGCAAGGCCGTTCCTATAGGGGAGCGCGATCGTTTGTAGGAGCGGCCTTGCCGGGGCGCCGGACCGGTCGGAAAGGGCTGCGAAGCAGCCCCAGGTTCTCGAATCACTCCAGATGTTCAGGCTTGATCGGGTCGCCTGATTTCACATCCAGCTTCTGGCGAATGTCTTCGAACATGGCGTCGTATAGCTTATGCGGCGAACCCAGCGTTTCGAACTTCTGGTGCGGCGCGAGATAGGATTGGGCTTTGCGCGAAGCCACGCTGAGGAAACTCGGCAGCACCTGGTCTTTGGCCAGGAAGAAATTTTCATCGACGGTCTTGCCCTCGATGCTGCCATGCATGCGGAACTGGATGCCTCTGCCTTCCTTGGGGTCTGAAGACGCTTCGTACTCGATGTTGAGGTCGTAACTGTGGTCGTTTTTGTTCAGCGCAGTGCGCTCGATATGTACATGACCGGGGTGGAACTGGGCCATGGCAAACTCCTCCGGAAGGTAAAAATGGCGGGCCCCGTAAGCCCGCCCACTGCAATCAACGGTAGCTGATACCAGGCTTTTCGGTACTTACGCGGGTGCCGGCGATGCCTTTGACAATGCCCTCGATGTTCTCCAGCGAGCTGATCACCGCCACTTTGCCAGTGTGCCGGGCAAAGTCGCAGGCCGCCTGTACTTTGGGCCCCATGGAGCCGGCCGCGAAGCCGAGGCGTTCGAGCTCATCGGGGTGGGCCTGGGCAATGGCTTTTTGCGTTGGCTTGCCCCAGTCAATGTAGGCGCCATCGACGTCCGTGGCGATTACCAGAAGGTCGGCTTTCAGCTGTTCGGCCAGCAGCGCCGAGCACAGGTCCTTGTCGATTACCGCCTCGATGCCTTTGAGTTTGCGGTTTTCATCGTACATGGTGGGGATGCCACCACCGCCGGCGCAGATGACGATGCTTTTCTTTTCCAGCAGCCATGTGATCGGGCGGATTTCAAAGATGCGCTTGGGTTTCGGGCTGGCGACCACACGCCGGTACTTGTCGCCGTCGGCCTTGACCACCCAGCCTTTTTCCTTGGCCAGGCGCTCGGCCTCTTCCTTGCTGTAGACCGGGCCGATGAACTTGCTCGGGTCCTTGAAGGCAGGGTCGTTGGCGTCCACTTCCACCTGGGTGAGCAGGGTGGCGAACGGCACTTCGAAGTCCAGCAGGTTGCCCAGTTCCTGTTCGATCATGTAACCGATCATGCCTTCGGTTTCGGCACCGAGCACGTCCAGGGGGTAAGCCTCGTCGGGCTTGTATGACAGCCCTTGCAGGGCCAGCAGGCCAACTTGCGGGCCGTTGCCGTGGGCGATGACCAGTTCGTTGCCGGGATGAATCTTGGCGATCTGTTCGGTGGCCGTGCGGATATTGGCGCGCTGGTTGTCAGCGGTCATGGGCTCGCCACGGCGCAGCAGGGCGTTGCCGCCCAATGCAACAACGATACGCATGGGGAATGTCCTTTAACGAAGAAGGGAGGGCGCCGCCCCCATGGTCAGGAGCGGCGCGGCCGGCTTACAGATCAGCCAGGGTCGAAACCAGGATCGCCTTGATGGTGTGCATGCGGTTTTCCGCCTGCTCGAAGGCAATACACGCCGGCGACTCGAACACGTCATCGGTCACTTCGATGCCGTTGGCCAGGTCCGGATACTGCTCGGCAATCTGCTTGCCGACTTTGGTTTCGGAGTTGTGGAAGGCCGGCAGGCAGTGCATGAACTTGGTGCGTGGGTTGCCGCTGGCTTTCATCAGCTCCTTGTTCACCTGGTAAGGCTTGAGCTGCTTGATGCGCTCACCCCAGGCCTCGATCGGCTCGCCCATCGAGACCCAGACGTCGGTGTGGATGAAGTCGACGCCTTTGACCGCGGCCTTGGGGTCTTCAGTCAGGGTGATGCGCGCACCGCTTTCTTCGGCGTACTTGTGGCAACGCTCGACCAGGTCGTCATGTGGCCACAGCGCCTTGGGCGCAGCGATGCGCACGTCCATGCCAAGCTTGGCGCCGATCAGCAGCAGCGAGTTGCCCATGTTGTTGCGGGCGTCGCCCAGGTAGGCGTAGCTGATATCGTGCAGCGGCTTGTCGCTGTGCTCACGCATGGTCAGCACGTCGGCGATCATCTGGGTCGGGTGGTATTCATCGGTCAGGCCGTTGAACACGGGCACGCCGGCGAACTTGGCCAGCTCTTCGACGATTTCCTGCTTGAAGCCGCGGTACTCGATGGCGTCGTACATGCGCCCGAGCACGCGGGCAGTGTCCTTCATGCTCTCCTTGTGGCCGATCTGCGAGGAGTTGGGGTCGATGTAGGTGACGTTGGCGCCCTGGTCATAGGCGGCGACTTCGAAGGCGCAGCGGGTGCGGGTCGAGGTCTTTTCGAAGATCAGGGCGATGTTGTTGCCCTTCAGGTGCTGCTGCTCGGTGCCGGTGTACTTGGCGCGCTTGAGGTCGCGCGACAGGTCGAGCAGGTACTTCAGCTCGCGAGTGGTGTGGTGTTCGAGGCTGAGCAGGTTGCGGTTGTGAATGTTGAACGCCATGACTGTATCTCCTTGAATTCGGTGAGGGTCCCGGCCGCTGCTTTGTGGGCGCGGCCGGGTGTATGGTCGTTAGTAGTCGATTGGGTCGCGCACGATCGGGCAGGTCATGCAGTGGCCGCCGCCCCGGCCCCGGCCCAGTTCGCCGGCGCTGATGGTGATGACCTCGACGCCGGCCTTGCGCAGCAGGGTATTGGTGTAGGTGTTGCGGTCGTAGCCGATGACCACGCCTGGCTCGATGGCCACCACGTTGTTGCCGTCATCCCACTGCTCGCGTTCGGCGGCGAAGCTGTTGCCGCCGGTTTCGACCACGCGCAGCTTGACGCCCAGTTGCTCGCCGACCACCTCGATGAACGACTTGTTGATACGGCGTACGTCCATGCCGTAAGGCTTTTTCTCGTCCGGGCGGATGATGAACGGCACGATCTCGTTGACCACTTCCGGGAAGACCGTGACCAGGTCGCGGTCGCAGAAGCTGAACACAGTGTCCAGGTGCATGGCAGCGCGGGATTTTGGCAGGCCGGCAACGATGACTTCCTTCACTGCGCCCTTGGCGAACAGGTTGCGTGCCAGCTGGCCAATGGCCTGGCGCGAGGTGCGCTCGCCCATGCCGATCAGCACGATGCCTTTGCCAATCGGCATCACGTCACCGCCTTCGAGGGTCGACTGGCCGTGTTCCTTGTCCGGGTCGCCGTACCAGACTTCGAAGTCGGCGTTGGTGAACTCTTTGTGGAACTTGTAGATGGCGGTGGTCAGCAGGGTTTCCTGGCGGCGCGCCGGCCAGTACATCGGGTTCAGCGTCACGCCACCGTAGATCCAGCAAGTAGTGTCGCGGGTGAACTGGGTGTTGGGCAGCGGTGGCAGGATGAAGCTGGAGTGGCCCAGGTAGTCGTTGTACATCTTGACCACATCGGCGCCTTCGCTCTGTGGCAGGTCCTGGCCAGCCACACCACCGATCAGGAACTCGGCCAGGTGGCGTGGTTCGAGGCCTTCGAGCCAGCTGCGCACTTCGTTGTTCAGGCCGACACCGACGGTGTCATCGGTGATCTTGCGGTCGAGGATCCACTTGAGTGCTTCCTTGTCCTGCACGATGTCGGTCAGCAGATTGTGCATCTCCAGCACATCCACGCCGCGCTCGCGCATCTTGGTGACGAAGTCGAAATGGTCGCGCTTGGCCTGGTCGACCCAGATCACATCGTCGAACAGCAGCTCGTCACAGTTGCTCGGCGTCAGGCGCTTGTGCGCCAGGCCCGGAGAGCAAACCATCACTTTGCGCAGTTTGCCGGCTTCGGAGTGGACACCGTACTTCTGTTTTTCAGCGGACATGGTTTCATTCCTCCAATTGAACGAAGACGTGGGTCAAAGGGTCAGGAAGCCGTCATACAGGCCAAAGGCTGCTACCAGGGCGCCAATGACCACGGCTGCGAAGATCAGTTTTTCCACGTTGGTGAAGATAGGTTGGCCCACTTCGCGCTTGGCCTTGGCGAACAGGATCGCGCCAGGGGCATAGAGCAGGGCCGAGAGCAGCAGGTATTTCACGCCGCCGGCATACAGCAGCCAGATGGCGTAGATCAGCGCGATGGCACCGATGAACAGGTCTTTCTTCCGCTCGGCCAGGGCCTGTTCGTAGGTTTCGCTGCGCAGTGCCAGCAGGAAGGCATAAGCCGCCGACCACAGGTAGGGCACCAGGATCATCGAGGTGGCGAGGTAGATCAGCGACAGGTAGGTACTGCTGGAGAACAGGGTGATGACCAGGAAGATCTGCACCATGGCGTTGGTCAGCCACAGGGCGTTGGCCGGCACCTGGTTGGCGTTCTCGCGGCGCAGGAACTCCGGCATGGTGTGGTCCTTGGCGGCGGCGAACATGATCTCGGCGCACAGCAGCACCCACGACAGCAGGGCGCCGAGCAGCGAGATGATCAGGCCGACGCTGATCAGCACCGCACCCCAGTGGCCGACCACGTGCTCGAGCACGGCAGCCATCGACGGGTTCTGCAGCTTGGCCAGTTCCGGTTGGGTCATGATGCCCAGCGACAGCACGTTGACCAGTACCAGGAACAGCAGCACGGTGACGAAGCCGATGACCGTGGCCTTGCCTACGTCGGAGCGTTTTTCCGCCCGTGACGAGAAGATGCTCGCGCCTTCGATACCGATGAACACCCATACGGTGACCAGCATCATGTTGCGCACCTGGTTCATCACGCTGCCCAGGTCAGGTGTGCCCACCGCCCAGATGTCGGCGGTGAAAATGTCGAGCTTGAAGGCGAACAGGCAGATCAGTGCGAACAGCACCAGCGGTACGACCTTGGCCACGGTGGTGACCAGGTTGATGAACGCCGCTTCCTTGATGCCACGCAGCACCAGGAAGTGCACCGCCCAGAGCAGAATCGAGGCACCGATGATCGCTGCCGGGGTGTTGCCCTCGCCGAAGATCGGGAAGAAGTAGCCGAGGGTGCTGAACAGCAGCACGAAGTAGCCGACGTTACCCAGCCATGCGCTGATCCAGTAGCCCCAGGCCGAGGAGAAGCCCATGTAGTCGCCGAAGCCGGCCTTGGCATAGGCGTATACACCGCCATCCAGGTCAGGCTTGCGGTTGGCCAGGGTCTGGAACACGAAGGCCAGGGTCAGCATGCCCACTGCCGTGATCGCCCAGCCAATCAGCACCGCGCCAACGCCGGCACTGGCGGCCATGTTTTGCGGCAGGGAGAAAATCCCGCCGCCAATCATCGAGCCGACCACGAGTGCAACTAACGCGCCGAGTTTTAGTTTTCCGGATGAATCAGACATTTAACAACTCCTGCCAGGAGAAAGTTGACGACAGATTAAATCCGACGCCTGAACCATGACCTGACTTGGATCAGTTCATGGCAACGCGATGGTAGGAAATTTCCTACGCGCGACTCCTGGAGAGTGCCGACTGCTCAGCTGCAGGCCCTGTGCACTGGCATCTCCATGTCCTTCTAGAGCAAATGCTCCGTTTGGCCTGCGATGTCTGAAACTAGCCGCTTTTGCCGCTTTCGCAAATTTTTCACAAGAATTTCGAGTTTTATCAGATTCTTTTCTAGTTGCTGGGTAGCTGCTAGTTTTTACAGAGGCATGGCGATAGACAATGTGGTTATTAATGCTATAGGTTTAATAGGTTTAGCCATATAAGTAACAGCATTTATATGGCGCCCATGGCTGTTTCAAACGCATGACAGCACGGAAAAAAGGGAGCCCCATGAGCGAACCGGGACAAAAGCTGCGTCTGGGCGCACTGATCGCGCTGGTGGTCGGTTCGATGATTGGTGGTGGGATCTTCTCGCTGCCGCAGAACATGGCCGCCCGTGCGGACGTTGGCGCGGTACTGATCGGTTGGGCGATCACCGCAGTGGGCATGCTGGCATTGGCCTTCGTGTTCCAGACCCTGGCCAACCGCAAGCCTGAACTGGATTCGGGGGTGTACGCCTACGCCAAGGCCGGCTTCGGCGACTATATGGGCTTCTCTTCGGCCTGGGGCTACTGGATCAGTGCGTGGCTGGGCAACGTCGGCTACTTCGTGCTGCTGTTCAGTACCCTCGGCTTCTACTTCCCGGTATTTGGCGAAGGCAACACGCCAATTGCCATCGGCTGCGCCTCGATGCTGCTGTGGGCGGTGCACTTTCTGGTACTACGTGGCATCAAGGAAGCGGCGTTCATCAACCAGGTGACCACTGTTGCCAAGGTGGTGCCGCTGCTGATCTTCGTCGTCATCGCCGCTTTTGCCTTCCGCGCCGATATCTTCACCCGCGATATCTGGGGCCTGAGCAACCCGCAGTTCGGCAATGTGCTGGACCAGGTGCGCAACATGATGCTGGTCACGGTGTTCGTGTTCATCGGTATCGAGGGCGCCAGTGTGTACTCCGGGCGGGCGCAGCGCCGTTCCGACGTGGGCAAGGCCACGGTGATCGGCTTTCTTGGCGTACTGGCACTGTTGGTGCTGGTCAACGTGCTGTCGTTGGGGGTGATGACCCAGCCGGAGCTGGCCGGGTTGCAGAACCCGTCGCTGGCCTCGGTGCTGGAGCATATTGTCGGCCCTTGGGGCGCCTTGCTGATCAGCATCGGCCTGGCGGTGTCGCTGCTCGGTGCCTTGCTGTCATGGGCACTGCTGTGTGCAGAGATTCTTTTCGCCACGGCACGTGACAAGACCATGCCGCGCTTTCTGGCCAAGGAAAACGCCAACCACGTGCCGGCCAATGCCTTGTGGCTGACCAACTGCATGATCCAGGGCTTCCTGCTGATCACGCTGGTTTCGGCAGGCACCTATACCAGCCTGATCTACCTGGCATCGTCGATGATTCTGGTGCCGTACCTGTGGTCGGCGGCTTATGCGGTGCTGCTGGCGTGGCGCGGGGAGAGTTACCAAGGGCAGCCGGGGTTGCGGCGCAAGGACCTGCTGGTGGCGGTACTGGCGCTGGTCTATGCGGTGTGGTTGTTGTACGCAGGTGGCCTCAAGTACTTGCTGCTGTCGGCCTTGCTCTACGCCCCCGGGGTCATCCTCTTCGCCCGGGCCAAGCACGAACAAGGGCAGACGCTGTTCACCACCTGGGAGAAGCTGATTTTCGCGGCAGTGCTGGCTGGCGCGGCACTGGCTGCCTACCTGCTGTATTCAGGGTTGCTGAGCCTGTGAGGCAGCGGGGCAGGGTTGTTCAGGGCGCGACCAGATCCACAGGTTGCCCAGGGTCATGCCGGCAATCGCCAGGAACACTGGCCAGTGGTGTTCGAGGAAAATCAGCATCAGGGCGGCGCACAGCAACATGCTGATGGTGGCGCTGACTTTGGCGCGGCGCTGGATCACCTTGCCGTTGCGCCAGTTGTACAGGATCGGCCCGAACAAGCGATGGTTTTCCAGCCAGGCGGACAGGCGCGGTGAGCTGCGCGTGGCGGCCCAGGCGGCCAGCAGGATGAACTCGGTGGTCGGGAGGCCGGGGATGACGATGGCGACCAGGCCTATCCCCAGGCTTACGTAAGCCAGGATGCCATACAGCAGGCGGGACAGTTTCGAGCGGGCGGGTCGGGTCATGGTCTCACTGCAAAAAACGTCCGGCCACCGGAAAGGTGGCCGGTTGATGCGTATCAGGCCAGCGCGGCATCCGCGGCGTAGGCATGCTTGAGCAGTTCAGTGAAGCGCTCGAAGGCGGCAACCGCTCCGCGCTCGGCGGCAGCGTCTTCCTCGGGCGACAGCGCCAGGCCATCGAGGATGCGGGTGAACTGCTTCCAGCCTTCGGCACGGCCACCGGCCGGCTCGCCGAGATGACGGGCACCGAAACTGTCTGACAATTCCAGGGCCACGGCACGCTTGATCAGAAACGCAGCGCCAAGTTTGGAGCCTTCCGAGACGAAGATCCAGCCCATTGCCTCACCCAGGCTCGGGTTCTGCAGCGCGCCAGGCACGGCAGACGGTACTTCAGTGCCGAGGTCGGCGAGGTCCAGGCGGGCTTGTGCGGCGCGGCAGCGCTCGGCCAGGTCGGGGACGATGGCGATCAGTTGCGGGTCGTTGTACAGGGCCTGCAGTTCGGCCTGAAACAGGTACTGGGCGACGACGAAGCGGGCGAAACTTTCGCGGCTGTCGAATGGCGCGTGGGATTTGACCAGGGCATCGAGCTCGCTGTGCGGAGCGTGGGTGACCTGGTTCAGGCGTTGCGAGCGCAGGGCTGGGCGATCGGTCATGGGGGTGTCCTTGGAAAATGAGGGCGTCTAGTGACAAGACGAAACAGCGGTGCGGGAACAGTAAAAAAACAGGGTTCTTTGATGTTTTTGCAGCGCGATAGAGATCGAGCGCCGCCCACGCTTCGCATCGCGGATAAATCCGCTCCTACAGTTGTTGCAACGCGGCCATGCCTGTGAGGCAACAACTGTAGGAGCGGATTTATCCGCGATGCGACGCGTGGGCGGCGCCCGATCTCATGGGCGCAAAACCTCTCAAGCCCTACATCAGATATCCCACACCACATTGATGGCGAAGTTGCGCCCCGGCATGGTCAGGCGGTCGAGGTTCGCCGGTTGGGTCACGCCAGCTTCACCCTGGCCGTCGTAGCCGCGCACCGAGTCCCACTGCCAGTATTTCTTGTCGGTCAGGTTGTACAGCCCGGCGTTGACGGTGACGTCGTCGGTCAGTTTGTAGAAGCCGCTCAGGTCCAGCACACCATAGCCAGGTGTGCGGAACTGCGAGCTCTGGCCGTCCGGTGCGAAGAAGGTGGTGTCGTCGACGCGGGTCTTGCGCTTGACCAGGGTCCAGCTCAGCAGGCCGCCATAGTTCGGCTGCTCGTAACCCAGGCCGAACACGCCGGTCAGCGGGTTGACGCTGTTCAGCGGCTGGCCGTTGTCGTCATTGCGACCATAGGCGTAGGCGATCGACCCCTGGGTGTACAGGCCCTGCGGTGCACCGAAGTGGTCCAGGTACAGGCGGCCCTTGATCTCGGCGCCCTTGATGGTGGCATGCTTGATGTTGTTGGCCTGGAACGTGGTTTCCAGGTTGGCCGACTGCACGGCATCTTCGTCGATGAAGTCGCGGTACTTGTTGTAGAACACCGCCACGTCGAAGTTGCCGGCGTCGAAGTTGCCGCGCAGGCCGGTTTCGTAGCTCTTGCTCTTTTCCGGCTCGAGCCCGGGGTTGCCCTGCACGCTGTAGCCCAGGGTGGGGTTGTCAAAGCGCCCGTACATCGATTTGGCCGTCGGCGTGCGGAAGCCCTCGGCGTACTGGCCGTACCAGGTGTAGTTGTCATTGAAGGCGTAGGTCAGGCCGAACTTGGGCGAAACGCGGTGCCACTTCTTGTCCGAGTCGTCGAGGCTGCTAGGTGCGGTACCCGAACCCTGGATGCCGCGCAGGAACTCCTCGGTGAACTTCGGCTCCATGCGCGTGTAGTCGTAGCGGGCGCCGGGCATGAAGGTCCAGTTGTTCCAGCGGATCTCATCCTGCACGAACAGGCTGTAGGTATTCACGGTCGGGTCCGGGAAGTCACTGATCAGCGCCTGGGCATCGCTGGTGCTGACCTGGCCGATGCTGCGGCAGGTGCCACCGACCGTCAGGCAGGTGCCGGTGCCGCTGCGCGAACCGGTGACCTTCTCGTGCTTGAGGGTAGTGCCGTAGGTCAGCAGGTGATCGGTGGCGCCGATGCTGAAGGCCTTGTCCAACTGGGCGTCGAACACCCACTGGCGGTCTTTGTAAGTGGTATCGCGGGTGCGCAGCACGGTGCGGTTGAACGGGAAGTAGACTTCCTCGGTGTGCTGGTCGGTCTTGGCGATCTGGTAGTTCAGGCTCCACTTGACGTGGTCGGCTACCCGCGAATCAAGGCCGAACTCGTGGTTGATGCCAAAACGCTCGCGGGTGATGGTGTCATTGCCATTGCGGCTTTTGTACATGCCCATGCCGGCGCCGTTGGTGAACGGCCCGCCGACAGCACTGAGGATGTCCTGGTCGCGGTCGTCCTTGTAGCGCTCGTAGGTTAAACCCAGGCGAGCATCGTCGGCGTAGTTCCAGCCCAGTTTGGCCAGCACGTTGGTGGTACGCACGTCTTCCGGGTTGGCCTCGGTGCGCGCAAGGCCCGTGCCGCCGTGGCTGCCGTAGGATTCGGTCTCATGGCCATTGCGCTGGCTCAAGTGCAGCAGGCCGTCGAAATCGCCCGTGCGGCCCGCCACGGTAGCCGAGGTCAGCCAGCTGTCATCGGCCGAGCTGTAGCCGGTCTTCAGGCGCGCACCGGCGTCTTTGCCGGGCTTGATGATGTCGTCCGGGTCCAGGGTGAAGTAGCTCACCGCACCGCCGATGGCGTTGCTGCCGTACAGCACCGAGGCCGGGCCGCGGAGGATTTCCACGCGTTTGACGATTTCAGGGTCGACGTAGTTGCGCTGGGTCTGGGCGTAGGGGCCATAGAAGAAGCTGTCGGGGATCGACACGCCATCGACCTGGGTAAGGACGCGCTCGCCGTCGATGCCGCGGATGTTGTAGCCGTTCAGGCCACTGCGCTGGCCGGTGCCACCCACCGACACACCCGGTTCGTAACGGACCAGTTCCTGGATATTGTTGACGTTCCGCCGGTCCAGCTGCTCGCGGGTCTGCACGGTCACGGTGCTCGGTACCTGGCTCACGTCCTGGGCGCTACGGGTGGCGCTGACGGTCATCTGCTGCAGGGCAATGGCATTACCCGCCGACTGGCGCTCGAGCACCACGTTGCCGTTGCTGATCTTGCGCAAGACCAGGCCGGTGCCCTGGAGCAGGCGTTTGAGCGCAGCTTCAGGTGGCAGCGAACCTTGCACGCCAGGCGATGCCACGCCGTCGGCCAGTTCGGCGCTGAAACCGACCTGCCAGCCGGTAACCTGGCTGAAGGCATTGATTGCCTCGACCAGCGGCTGTTGCGCAATGCTGAAGCGGTAGTCGCCCATGCGCGGGCTGCTGGCCTGGGCCGGTTCGGCGGCCAGCGCCGTTAGGCTGCAGGCACCGCTGGCGAGCAGGGCCAGCGTCAGCAGGGACAGCTGACCGGTACGGCGGGGAAGGGTGGACGAGCGAGTTGGACCTGTGGACATCGAAAGCGCTCCCAGACGCGCGAACTGTTATAGGTGATGACCGTTCTTGTTTTCAAACAAGAATCAGTTGCATTGGCTATAACGAGACGGGCGGGGTTGCGCGATCGCGTAAAAAAAATTTCAGGTCAGTTGATGATCACCACGGCAGGGAACTCGTGCAGCTGCGCCGAGGTGATGTGGGCCAGGGCGCGCAGGGTTTCCAGCGGCTGATCCAGGCGGTAGTTGCCGGTCACGGCCATGTCGTCGAGGCGGCCGTTGCGATTGATGATCCAGCCGGGGTAATAGCGCCGTACTTCCGCCAGTACCTGGCTCAACGGGCAGTTCTCGAACACCAGGCGGCCGTCGACCCAGGCCAGGTCCTTGTGCATGTCCGGGCGCTGGCGCTGGCCAAAGCCCTGTGGGCCAACACTGATGCTGTCGCCGGCACTGAGGCGAATGCGTTGGTCGCGGGCCCCCTGCAGGTCGACGTCGCCTCGCTGTACGCGCACCTGTGCCTCGCCGTTGAGGTAGCGTACGGCGAAATCGGTGTCGCGTACCTGCGCGCGCACTGGCCCGGCCTGCACCTCCAGCGGTAGCTGGGCGCCACCGGGTACCTGGAAATACGCCTCGCCTTGCAGCAGGCGCGCAACCTGGCGGCCGCCCTGCAGGTCGCTGGCGAAGGCGGAATTGGTGTTGAGCAGGATCTTGGCGCCGCCATCCAGCTCCAGGCGCTGGCGCTCACCGACCACGGTCAGGTGGTCTGCCTGCAGGCGCACCGGCAGGTTGCCGAACGTGAACAGCCCGACCAGCAGCACGGCGGCGGTAGCCAGTGGCTTCCAGTGCGCACGCAGGCGGCCGCGCAGCGAGCGGCGCTGATGCTGGTGCATGTGCATGGCCGCCTGGCGTAGCGGGGTGCCGTTCCACAAGGCTTCGGCCTCAACGTAGGCCTCGGCGTTTTCAGGGGATGCGCTGAGCCATTGCTCGAAGGCGAGGGTGTCTGCGTCGCTGGCGCACTGCAGGCGCACGAGCCAGTCCAACGCCTCGTCCAGCGCACGGGCGCGGGCGTCGGGCCCGGTGGCTGGCGGGCGAGTGACGGGGCTGTCGGTCACAGTGGGTCCTTGCAGGTATTTTTGCGAATGATCAAGGCTCGGGCAAAGCATGGCAAGGGCCACGTCGCATTCGGCACGCCGGCGGTCGGCTCATTTGAGGCGGTCGGCCACGCCCATGCAGATCGCCATGATCAGTTTCAGTTCCTTCTGTACGGTGCTGGCCGAGACCTGCAGTTGCTCGGCAATTTCCAGGTAGCTGGCGCCGTGCAGACGGCTGAGGATGAAAATGCGCTGCTGGCGCTCGGTCAACTGATTGAGGCTGACGCTCAGGTGCTTGAGCAGTTGTTCGGCGTGGGCGGCGTCCTCGCTGCTGCCGAGCGGGGAGGCGACATTGTGCAGCACCTCGTCGGGTACATCGTCGACCAGCATGCGCGCCTGCACCCGGCGTGTACGCAGGTGGTCCAGGGCGAGGTTGCGGGCGGTCTGGAACACGAAGGGTTCGAGGTGTTCGATGGGCCGCTCGCCCAAGGCACGGGACACCCGCAGGTAGGTTTCCTGCAACAGGTCCTCGGCCGTGCTGGGGTTGCCCACCATGCGTTGCAGGGTGCGCAGCAGGGAAAGGCGCTGAACGAGGAAGACGGAGTTGAACCGGGACTGACTCACGGGGGGACCTGGCCGACGAAAGGTGAATGATAATGCTTATCATCTTGCCGTCAGGTCAAGCTTGGAATTGTTAGGGAAAGGTAAAGATTGTGAGTTCTTCAGCCTTGTGCGGTCCCGTGCAGGAGCGGCCTTGTGTCGCGAAAGGGCTGCAAAGCAGCCCCCTGAAATGTGCAACAGCGCTCATGCCCGGGGGCCGCTTTGCGGCCCTTTCGCGACACAAGGCCGCTGCCACAAAGGCCGCATAAACCCGCCAGGTTCAGCGAGCGCTGGCCAATGCCAGGCAGTTGTCCAGCATGCGGTTGGAGAACCCCCACTCGTTGTCATACCAGGCCAGCACCTTGAGCATCCGCCCGTTGGCGCGGGTATGGTTGGCATCGAAGATCGACGACAACGGGTTGTGGTTGAAGTCGCACGACACCAGCGGCAGGGCGTTGTAGCCGAGCACCTTGGAGTGCCGGCTGGCTTCGAGGAACAACTGGTTGACCTGCTCGGCGCTGGCCTCGCGCTTGAGGTTGACGGTAAGGTCGACCAGTGAGACGTTGATCACCGGTACCCGCACGGCCATACCGGTGAGCTTGCCGGCCAGCTCCGGCAGCACCAGGCCCACGGCCTCGGCGGCGCCAGTCTTGCTTGGAATCATCGACTGGGTGGCCGAGCGGGCGCGGTACGGGTCGCTGTGGTAGACGTCGGTCAGCACCTGGTCGTTGGTGTAGGCGTGGATCGTGGTCATCAGCCCCTGTTCGATGCCGAACTCGCGGTGCAGCACCTGGGCGATCGGCGCCAGGCAGTTGGTGGTGCACGAAGCGTTGGAAATGACCTGGTGCGAAGCCCGCAAAATATCGTGGTTGACCCCGTACACCACGGTGGCATCGACACCCTTGCCCGGCGCTGAGACGATCACCTTGGAGGCCCCGGCAGCCAGGTGCGCGGCGGCCTTGGCGCGGTCGGTAAACAGCCCGGTGCATTCGAACACCACATCGATCGCTTCGGCCTTCCAGGGCAGCTCGGCCGGGTTGCGGATGGCGCTGACCGCGATACGGTCACCATTGACCGTCAGGCTCTCATGGTCGGCTTCGACCACGGCATCGAACGTGCCGTGCACGCTGTCATATTTGAGCAGGTGGGCGTTCATCGCGCTGTCACCCAGATCATTGATGGCGACGACCTGCAGGTCCTGGCGGTAGCCTTGGGTATACAGTGCGCGCAGGACATTGCGCCCGATGCGGCCGAATCCATTGATGGCGATACGTAGGGTCATGGCAGTACCTCTGGCGGTCCGAGTGAAAGCTGTGGCACAAAGACGCTTCACTGAAACGGTTTTGTTGTTGGAATTACAAGATTATTCACTGGCCGATAGAAAACAAGCCTTTTTGATGGCAGTATTTTGTTTAAACATACAACGAGTGGTTGGGCGCAGTGCCTCTCCGATGTTGCGAGCCCCTCTACCTTGAGCCTAGGCCGCAATCGTTTGGAGGGGAAATGCCCGGTAAACCGCCCTTACAATTAGCCTGGAGTCCAGTACATGCACCCGCGCATCCTTGAGGTCACCCAGCGGCTGATCGAACGTAGCCGTGCCACCCGCGAGCGCTACCTGCAGCTGATTCGTGGCGCGGCCAGTGACGGCCCCATGCGTGCCAGCCTGCAATGCGCCAACTTCGCCCACGGTGTGGCCGGTTGTGGCGCCGAGGACAAGCAGACCCTGCGGCTGATGAACGCGGCCAACGTCGCCATCGTTTCGGCCTACAACGACATGCTCTCGGCGCACCAGCCGTACCTGCATTTCCCTGACCAGATCAAGCAGGCCCTGCGCGAGGTCGGTTCAGTCGGCCAGTTCGCCGGGGGGGTGCCAGCCATGTGCGATGGTGTGACACAGGGCGAGCCGGGCATGGAGCTGGCCATCGCCAGCCGCGAAGTGATCGCCATGTCCACTGCGGTCGCGCTGTCGCACAACATGTTCGACGCCGCGTTGATGCTCGGCATCTGCGACAAGATCGTCCCCGGCCTGATGATGGGGGCGCTGCGCTTCGGTCACCTGCCGACCATTTTCGTCCCGGGCGGGCCGATGGTTTCCGGCATTTCCAACAAGCAGAAAGCCGACGTGCGCCAGCGCTATGCCGAGGGCAAGGCCACGCGCGAGGAACTGCTTGAATCGGAAATGAACTCCTACCACAGCCCTGGCACCTGTACCTTCTACGGCACTGCCAACACCAACCAGTTGGTGATGGAAGTCATGGGCCTGCACCTGCCCGGCGCCTCGTTCGTCAATCCGTACACCCCGCTGCGCGATGCCCTTACCGCCGAGGCGGCTCAGCAGGTCACGCGCATGACCAAGGCCAGCGGCAGCTTCATGCCGCTGGGCGAGATCGTCGACGAGAAGGCGCTGGTCAACTCCATCGTGGCCCTGCACGCCACTGGCGGCTCGACCAACCACACCCTGCACATCCCGGCGATCGCCCAGGCAGCCGGCATCCAGCTGACCTGGCAGGACATGGCCGACCTGTCCGAGGTGGTGCCGACCCTGTCCCACGTCTACCCCAACGGCAAGGCCGACATCAACCACTTCCAGGCCGCTGGCGGCATGGCCTTCCTGATCCGTGAACTGCTCGACGCCGGCCTGCTGCACGAAGACGTCAACACCGTGGCCGGGCACGGCCTGCGCCGCTACACCCAGGAGCCGTTCCTCGACGACGGCAAACTGGTATGGCGCGAAGGGCCAAGGCAGAGCCTGGATGAGAGCATCCTGCGCCCGGTGGCGCGGCCATTCTCGGCCGAAGGCGGCCTGCGGGTGATGGAAGGCAACCTGGGCCGTGGCGTGATGAAGGTTTCTGCGGTAGCCCCTGAGCACCAGGTGGTCGAGGCGCCGGCGCGGGTGTTCCAAGACCAGCAGTCGCTGGCCGATGCTTTCAAGGCCGGTGAGCTGGAGCGCGATTTCGTTGCCGTGGTGCGCTTCCAGGGCCCGCGTTGCAATGGCATGCCCGAGCTGCACAAGTTGACGCCGTTCCTCGGTGTGTTGCAGGACCGCGGCTACAAGGTCGCACTGGTGACCGACGGGCGAATGTCGGGCGCCTCTGGCAAGATCCCGGCGGCCATCCACGTCTGCCCCGAAGCGTTCGATGGTGGCCCCCTGGCACGCGTGCGTGATGGTGATATCGTGCGGGTCGATGGCGTCGAAGGCACGCTGCGGGTCATGGTGTCGGCAGAAGAGCTGGCCAGCCGTGACCTGCCGCCCGCGCCCCAGGGCAACGACCTGGGCTGCGGCCGTGAGCTGTTCGGCTTCATGCGTATGGCGTTCAGCCCGGCAGAGCAGGGTGCGAGCGCCTTCACCTCGGCCCTGGAGAACCTCAAATGAAGGACCTGCTGGTTGGCGACATCGGTGGCACCAATGCCCGTTTTGCGTTGTGGCGTGACAACCAGCTGTACCAGGTGAAGGTTTTCGCTACGGCGGACTACACCAGCCCGGAGCAAGCCATCGAGGCCTACCTGCAGGGTCAGGGTATTGCCCGTGGTGGCCTGGCGGCGGTATGCCTGGCGGTGGCGGGGCCAGTCGATGGTGATGAATTCCGCTTCACCAACAACCACTGGCGGCTCAGTCACAAGGCGTTTTGCCAGACCTTGCAGGTCGAGCGGCTGCTGCTGATCAACGACTTTTCTGCCCAGGCCCTGGGCATGACCCGCCTGCAACCTGGTGAGTACCGCGAGGTCTGCCCAGGCAAGGCGGACCCTGCGCGGCCCGCGCTGGTGATCGGCCCGGGCACCGGCCTGGGCGTCGGCAGCCTGCTGCGCCTGGGCGAGCAGCACTGGCAGGCGCTGCCAGGTGAAGGCGGGCATGTCGACCTGCCGGTGGGTAATGCCCGCGAAGCAGCGATCCATCAGCAGATGCACAGCCAGATCGGCCACGTCAGTGCCGAGACGGTACTCAGTGGCGGAGGCCTGGTACGCCTGTACCAGGCCATGTGTGCGCTGGATGGCGACTCGCCGCGACACACATCCCCGGCGCAGGTCACTGATGCGGCGCTGGGTGGCGAGCCACGGGCGCTGGCGGTGGTTGAGCAGTTCTGCCGATTCCTCGGGCGCGTGGCTGGTAACAATGTGCTTACCTTGGGCGCGCGCGGCGGGGTTTATATTGTCGGCGGGGTGATCCCGCGCTTTGCCGAACTGTTCCTGCGCAGTGGCTTTGCCACCAGCTTTGCCGACAAGGGCTGCATGAGTGGCTACTTCGCCGGGGTACCGGTGTGGCTGGTGACAGCGGAATTCTCTGGACTGCTGGGGGCCGGAGTGGCATTACAGCAATCATTGGATCACTGACGGGGGCCGCTCTGCGCCCCTTTCGCGACACAAGGCCGCTCCTACAGAATGGCGCGATCCCTGTAGGAGCGGCCTTGTGTCGCGATAGGGCTGCGCTGCGGCCCCCGACTGCAATACCCGAGAGCAGGCGATGAAGACCTGTGATTAACAAGAGGGCGGGATACCTTGAGCACTGCCGGAAAATCCATCCTGATGGTCGACGACGATCAGGAAATTCGTAAACTGCTGCAAACCTACCTGAGCCGCGCCGGCTTCCAGGTCCGTGCCGAGGCCGATGGTCAGGGCTTTCGCCGCGCCCTGCAAAGCTCCCCCTGCGACCTGGTGATCCTCGACGTCATGCTGCCCGACGAAGACGGTTTCAGCCTGTGCCGCTGGGTGCGCCAGCATCCTCGCCAGTCGCGGGTGCCGATCATCATGCTGACGGCCAGCTCCGACGAGGCCGACCGCGTCATCGGCCTGGAGCTGGGCGCCGACGACTACCTGGGCAAGCCATTCAGCCCGCGTGAATTACAGGCGCGCATCAAGGCCCTGTTGCGCCGCAGCGAGTTCGGCCAGGCCGCGCCAGCCAGCTCCGTGCTGGCCTTCGATGACTGGCGCCTGGATACCATCAGCCACCGCCTGTTCCATCGCGATGGCGAAGAGGTGATTCTGTCCGGTGCCGACTTTGCCCTGCTCAAGCTGTTTCTCGATCACCCGCAGCAGATTCTCGACCGCGACACCATCGGCAACGCCACCCGCGGCCGCGAGCCGATGCCGCTGGACCGTATCGTCGACATGGCGGTCAGCCGCCTGCGCCAGCGCCTGCGCGACACCGACAAGCCGCCGCGGCTGATCCGCACCGTGCGTGGCAGTGGTTACCTGCTGGCTGCCCATGTCTGCTGCGCTTCCTGAGCGGCGCTGGCGCCTGCTGCCGCGCTCGCTGCTGGGGCGCATGCTGCTGCTGACCTTGCTGGTGGTACTGCTGGCTCAGGGCCTGTCGAGCCTCATCTGGGTCGCCCAGTTGCGCGCCAGCCAATTGCAGGGCCTGCGTGCCAGTGCCGGGAGCCTGGCCCATTCCATGAGCGCCAGCGTCAGCTACTTCCGCTCGCTGCCGGTGGCCTATCGGCCGATGGTACTCGACCAGTTGCGCAGCATGGGTGGCACGCGCTTCTTCGTGTCGCTCAACGACAAGCCGCTGGACATGCCGGTGTTAGCCATCACCCCGCGCAAGCAGGCGGTGATCGACGTGTTCCAGCAGGTACTGCACGAGCGCCTGGGCGAGCAGATGGAGGTCTCTGTCGAGTTCGTCGCCCCCGATGACCTGCGCATCTTCAACAGTGGCCTGAAGCTCGATGAGCTGCCGCGCTCGTGGGCGCATTACTCGCTGACCCTGGAGCCCCTCAACCCGCCAGTGCTGGTGACCCAGATCCGTCTTGACCAAGGCGAATGGCTTTACATCGCATCCTTGCTGCCCGAGCCCTATACCAGCCTTGAGGCCGAACGCCTGCCACGCCAGCAGATCGGTTTCATCGTGCTGACCACCGCTTTGCTGCTGCTGTTCATCGGCTTGCTGGTGCACTGGCAGAGCTGGCCGCTCAAGCGGCTGGCGCGTGCCGCCCGCGAACTGTCACTGGGCGCCGATGTGGCACCGGTGGCCGAAGGCGGCGGCAGCGAGGTGGTGGAAGTGGGGCGGGCGTTCAACAGCATGCGTGAGCGCATCAGCCGTTACCTGACCGAGCGTTCCCAGTTGTTCAGCGCGATTTCCCACGACCTGCGCACACCGATCACGCGCTTGCGCCTGCGCGTGGAGCTGCTCGAGGACGAACGCCTGCAGGCCAAGTTCAGCCACGACCTGGATGAGCTGGAGCTGCTGGTCAAGGGGGCGCTGCAGTGCGTGAAGGACACCGACATCCACGAGAACATCGAGCCGATCGACCTCAACCAGGTGCTGGAGATTCTCGCAGAGCCGTATCTGGGTGACGGCCGTATCACCGTCGAAGGGCGAGCCATGGCGCCGTACCCGGGCAAACCGCTGGCCCTGCGCCGCTGTATCGGCAATCTGATCGACAATGCCATCAAGTATGGCGAGCGGGCGCGCCTGCGTATCATCGACAGTGCCGAGGGCTTCGTCCTGCAGGTGGATGACCAAGGGCCCGGCGTGCCCCAGCAGCAGATGGAGCAAGTGTTCGAGCCGCATTTTCGCCTGGCCGGGAAGCAGCAGGGCTACGGTCTGGGCCTGGGTATCGCGCGCAACATTGCCCATAGCCATGGCGGCGAGGTGAGTCTGCTCAACCTGCGCGAAGGCGGTTTGCGGGTGACGCTGTACCTGCCCAGAGGCATGGATTGAGGCGTGTCACAGACTGGTGACACAACAGCTGTCCTTCGTGACATGCCGGCCAGGACGGCTGGCTAGACTTCGCAGACGACTGGCAAGGAACGCGCTGGCCCATGAAGCATAACGACCTCCCCTTTGGCAGTTGGCTGGACTCGCCTGTCCATGCTGCCTGGCTCATGGCCGAAGGGCGGCGCCTGCTGGCCTTCGCCAAGGCGTCGAAGTTGCCAGGCGGCTTCGGCAACCTCGAAGCCTCTGGCAACCTGGCGCCTGATGCCGCCGCCGAAACCATGAGCACCGCGCGCATGACACATTGCTTCGCTGTCGCGCACATCCAGGGTATGCCAGGGTGCCTGGCTTACGCCGAGCATGGTGTCGCGGCCTTGCGCGGGGTGTTGCACGATGCCACCTACGATGGCTGGTTCGCGCACCCCGAAGGCCGCCAAGACAGTGGCAAGGCCGCTTACCTGCATGCTTTCGTCGCGCTGGCTGCCAGTTCCGCCAAAGTGGCCGGCACGGCCGGCGCCGCGCAGTTGCTGGCGGACGCTGTGCGAGTCATCGAAGGCCACTTCTGGTGCGAGCAGGAGGGCGCCCTGCGTGAAACCTTCTCGCGCGCCTGGCAGATGCCTGAAGCCTACCGTGGCGCCAACAGCAACATGCACGCCACCGAGGCGTTCCTGGCCCTGGCCGATGCCACCGGCAACACGCTGTGGCTGCAAAGGGCGTTGCGCATTGCCGAGCGCATCATCCACACCCATGCCGCCGCCAACGGCTATCGGGTCATCGAGCATTTCGACGCATTCTGGCAGCCAGTGCCGCACTACAACCTGGAGCATCCCGCCGACCACTTCCGCCCTTATGGCACAACGCCCGGGCACGCGCTGGAATGGGCGCGCCTGCTGCTGCACCTGGAGGCCAGCCTCCAGCTTGCCGGGCTGCCCGCACCCGAATGGCTGCTAGCCTGCGCCCATGGCTTGTTCGACAGCGCCTGTCGCCACGGCTGGAGCGTCGATGGTGAGCCTGGCTTCGTCTACACGTTGGACTGGGACAACCGCCCGGTCGTCAGGCAGCGCCTGCACTGGGTGCATGCCGAGGCGTGCGCCGCAGCCGCCGCGCTGTTGCGCAGAACCGGTGAAGCCCGTTACGAGCAGTGGTATCAATGTTTCTGGGGGTTCATCGACAACCATTTCATAGACCGTGCCGGAGGCAGCTGGCACCACGAACTCGACGCGTACAACCACCCTGCCGGCACCCTCTGGCCGGGCAAGCCGGACCTGTATCACGCTTATCAGGCGGTGCTGCTGCCGGGCTTGCCATTGGCACCCAGCCTGGCGACGGCCATTTCGCGTTATGTAACCAAACGATGACATTCGCGCATCGCTTCGTTACCTGACGAGGCGGGCGCGCTGATTAGACTTCATGCAATGCAAGCGACCGACTTGCCCCGCATAACAACAAGAAAGGTACTCCGATGAATTTGACCCTCCGCCTCGCCGCCGCGATCTCCCTCGCCTCGCTCCTGCCACTCAGTGCGTTCGCCGCCGAATCCAAAGGCAGCGTCGAAGTGGTGCACTGGTGGACCTCCGGTGGTGAAAAAGCCGCTGTGGATGTACTCAAGGCCCAAGTCGAGAAAGATGGCTTCACCTGGAAGGACGGCGCGGTTGCAGGTGGCGGTGGTGCCACGGCCATGACCGTGCTCAAGAGCCGCGCAGTAGCCGGTAATCCGCCTGGCGTCGCGCAGATCAAGGGGCCGGACATCCAGGATTGGGCTGCCACCGGCCTGCTCGATGACGACGTGCTCAAGGACGTTGCCAAGGAAGAAAAGTGGGACGCGCTGCTCGACAAAAAGGTCGCCGACACCGTGAAGTTTGACGGTAACTATGTCGCTGTGCCGGTCAATATCCACCGCATCAACTGGCTGTGGATCAACCCTGAGGTATTCAAGAAGGCCGGCATCGACAAGGCGCCGACTACCCTCGACGAATTCTATGCCGCCGCCGACAAGCTCAAGGCTGCCGGTTTCATCCCGCTCGCCCACGGCGGCCAGCCTTGGCAGGACAGCACCGTGTTCGAAAGCGTGGTGCTGGCCGTGATGGGGCCAGAGGGCTACAAGCAGGCCATGGTCGATCTGGACGAAGCGGCGCTCACCGGCCCCGAGATGGTCAAGGCGCTCAGCGAACTGAAGAAGGTCGCTACCTACATGGACCCTGATGGCAAGGGCCAGGACTGGAACCTGGAGGCGGCCAAGGTCATCAACGGCAAGGCCGGCATGCAGATCATGGGCGACTGGGCCAAGAGCGAATGGACCCTGGCCAAGAAGACCGCCGGCAAGGATTACCAGTGCGTGCCGTTCCCTGGCACCGAAAAGGCCTTCCTCTACAACATCGACTCGCTGGTGGTATTCAAGCAGAACGACAAGGGCACTGCTGCCGGCCAGCAGGACATCGCCCGCAAGGTCCTGGGCCAGGACTTCCAGAAGGTCTTCAGCATCAACAAGGGCTCGATCCCGGTGCGTAACGACATGCTCGCCGACATGAGCAAGTACGGCTTCGACGCCTGCGCCCAGACCTCCGCCAAGGACTTCCTCGCCGACGCCAAGACCGGCGGCCTGCAGCCGAGCATGGCGCACAACATGGCCACCACGCTGGCCGTGCAGGGCGCATTCTTCGATGTGGTGACCAACTACATCAACGACCCCAAGGCCGACCCGGCCGATGCGGCGAAAAAGCTGGCGGCGGCGATCAAGGCTGCGCAGTAAAGGTCGAGCGATCCCCGTTGTAGGAGCGGCCTTGCCGGGGCGCCGGACCGGTCGGAAAGGGCTGCGCAGCAGCCCCAAGGACTCAAGTCCACCACCTACCTGGCAGATCGAGCGCACCGAATTGGGGCTGCTGCGCAGCCCTTTCCGACCGGTCCGGCGCCCCGGCAAGGCCGCCCCTACAGAGTGTTGCAGCGCCTGAAAGGTGACCCATGACTACAGCAACCGCCCAACTGCGGGCCTCTCCCCTGGACGCGCTGCAGCGCTGGCTACCGAAACTGGTACTGGCACCGAGCATGTTCATCGTCCTGGTGGGCTTCTACGGTTACATCCTGTGGACCTTCGTCCTGTCCTTCACCACCTCGACCTTCCTGCCGACCTACAAGTGGGCGGGCCTGGCGCAATACGCCCGGCTGTTCGACAACGATCGCTGGTGGGTGGCGAGCAAGAACCTGATGCTGTTCGGCGGCCTGTTCATCGCCATCAGCCTGGTCATCGGTGTGCTGCTGGCAGTACTGCTGGACCAGCGCATCCGCCGCGAAGGCTTCATCCGCACCCTTTACCTGTACCCAATGGCGCTGTCGATGATCGTCACTGGTACCGCCTGGAAATGGCTGCTCAACCCCGGCATGGGCCTGGACAAGCTGCTGCGCGACTGGGGTTGGGAGGGCTTTCGCCTGGACTGGCTGATCGACCCTGACCGGGTTGTGTACTGCCTGGTGATCGCCGCCGTGTGGCAGGCATCGGGCTTCATCATGGCGATGTTCCTCGCCGGACTGCGCGGGGTCGACCAGTCGATCATCCGCGCCGCGCAGATCGACGGTGCCAGCCTGCCGCGCATTTACTGGACCGTGGTGCTGCCCAGCCTGCGCCCGGTGTTCTTCAGCTCGTTGATGATCCTTGCGCACATCGCCATCAAGAGCTTCGACCTGGTGGCGGCGATGACTGCCGGTGGGCCGGGTTATTCGTCCGACCTGCCAGCCATGTTCATGTACTCCTTCACCTTCAGCCGCGGCCAGATGGGCATGGGCTCGGCCAGCGCCATCCTCATGCTCGGGGCGATCCTGGCGATCCTCGTGCCGTACCTGTACTCGGAACTGCGGAGCAAGCGCCATGCATAGTTCATCACAGGCTCCTGCCGACAGGCCGGCGCTGACCCTGAGCCGCATCGCCATCCATGCCGTGCTGCTGCTTGCCGTGCTGCTGTACCTGGTGCCGCTGGTGGTGATGCTGCTGACCAGCTTCAAGTCCCCGGAAGACATCAGCACCGGCAACCTGCTCAGCTGGCCCACCGTGGTCACCGGCATCGGCTGGGTCAAGGCCTGGGGCACGGTCAGTGGTTACTTCTGGAACTCGATCATGATCACCGTGCCGGCGGTGCTGATCTCAACCACCCTCGGCGCACTGAACGGCTATGTGCTGTCGATGTGGCGTTTCCGCGGCTCGCAGCTGTTCTTCGGCCTGTTGCTGTTCGGTTGCTTCCTGCCATTCCAGACCGTGTTGCTGCCGGCGTCGTTCACCCTCGGCAAGCTGGGGCTGGCCAGCACCACCACCGGCCTGGTGCTGGTGCACGTGGTCTACGGCCTGGCATTCACCACGCTGTTCTTCCGCAATTTCTACGTGAGCATTCCCGACGCTCTGGTGAAGGCCGCGCGCCTGGATGGCGCCGGTTTCTTCACCATCTTCCGCCGCATCATCCTGCCGATGTCGACGCCGATCATCATGGTCTGCCTGATCTGGCAGTTCACCCAGATCTGGAACGACTTCCTGTTTGGCGTGGTGTTCTCCAGCGGCGACTCGCAACCGATCACCGTGGCCTTGAACAACCTGGTCAACACCAGCACCGGGGCCAAGGAATACAACGTCGACATGGCAGCGGCGATGATTGCCGGCCTGCCAACCCTGCTGGTCTACGTGGTGGCAGGCAAATATTTCGTCCGCGGGCTCACGGCTGGCGCGGTCAAGGGGTAAGTCATGGCAACGCTCGAACTTCGCAATGTGAACAAGACCTACGGCAGCGGCTTGCCGGACACCCTCAAGGATATTCAGCTGTCGATCAAGGATGGCGAGTTCCTGATCCTGGTCGGCCCTTCGGGCTGCGGCAAGTCGACCCTGATGAACTGCATCGCCGGCCTTGAGCACATCACCGGCGGCGCGATCCTCATCGATGATCAGGACGTCAGCGGCATGAGCCCCAAGGATCGCGACATCGCCATGGTGTTCCAGTCCTATGCGCTGTACCCGACCATGAGCGTGCGCGAGAACATCGAATTTGGCCTGAAGATCCGCAAGATGCCCCAGGCAGCCATCGACGAAGAGGTGGCGCGGGTGGCCAAGCTGCTGCAGATCGAGCACCTGCTCGCGCGCAAGCCGGCACAGCTTTCCGGTGGCCAGCAGCAACGTGTGGCCATGGGCCGGGCGCTGGCGCGGCGGCCGAAGATCTACCTGTTCGACGAGCCGCTGTCCAACCTCGACGCGAAGCTGCGGGTCGAGATGCGCACTGAAATGAAACTGATGCACCAGCGCCTGAAAACCACCACGGTGTATGTCACCCACGATCAGATCGAGGCCATGACCCTGGGCGACAAGGTGGCGGTGATGAAGGACGGCATCATCCAGCAATTCGGCACGCCGCAGCAGATCTACAGCGATCCGGCCAACCAGTTCGTCGCCAGCTTCATCGGTTCGCCGCCGATGAATTTCATTCCAGTGCGCCTGAGCAAGCAGGAAGGGCGCCTGCTGGCGGTGCTCGACAGTGGCCAGGCGCGCTGCGAACTGCCGTTGGGGCCGGCCAGCGATGACCTTGATGGTCGCCAGATCATGCTCGGCATCCGTCCCGAACAGATCGCCCTGGGTGCAAGCGAGGGCAACGGCCTGCCGGGTATCCGTGCCGAAGTCCAGGTGACCGAGCCCACTGGGCCAGACCTGTTGGTGTTCGTCACGCTCAACCAGACCAAGGTCTGCTGTCGCCTGGCGCCGGACATTGCCTGCCGTGTGGGCGACAGCCTGAACCTGCAGTTCGACCCGGCCCGGGTGCTGCTGTTCGACGCCGGCAGCGGTGAACGTTTGCACCTGGCCAGCAGCAACACCGCCGTAAAGGACAACGTGGCTCACTTCAAAGGCCGCTAACTCGTCTACACCATCAATAAGAAAAAAGAGGACGCAAAGGGATGGAACAGCGCAATCGCATCAGGACCTTGGGTTCACTGGCCCTGCTCGCCGTAGTCGGCAGCAGTGGCGTGCAGGCTGCCGAGGCATTTTCCAGCGAATCGAAATGGATGACCGGTGATTGGGGCGGCACCCGCACCGCACTGCTGGACAAGGGCTACGACCTCACCCTCGACTACGTTGGCG
The DNA here is from genome assembly GCF_001320205.1 of Pseudomonas sp. NBRC 111123. NCBI lineage: Bacteria > Pseudomonadati > Pseudomonadota > Gammaproteobacteria > Pseudomonadales > Pseudomonadaceae > Pseudomonas > Pseudomonas sp. NBRC 111123. Next base: position 23,079 of record NZ_BCAZ01000013.1, on the reverse strand, counting down.
AGGTGGCTGGCAACCTGCATGGCGGCTACAACGACGACAAGACCGCGCGCTACAGTGACCAGTTCGCCCTCGGCGCGCACCTGGACCTGCAGAAGATCCTTGGCTGGCACGATGCCGAGTTCAAGCTGGCGATCACCGAGCGCAGTGGCCGCAACCTGTCCAATGACCGCATCAGTGACCCGCGCGCCGGGCAGTTCAGTTCGGTGCAGGAAGTGTGGGGCCGCGGCCAGACCTGGCGCCTGACGCAGATGTGGGTCAAGCAGAAGTATTTCGACGGCGCGCTGGACGTGAAAGTCGGCCGCTTCGGTGAGGGCGAGGACTTCAACAGTTTCCCCTGCGACTTCCAGAACCTGGCCTTCTGCGGCTCGCAGGTGGGCAACTGGGTAGGCGGCATCTGGTACAACTGGCCGGTCAGCCAGTGGGCGCTGCGGGTCAAGTACAACATCACCCCGGAATTCTTCGTCCAGGTCGGTGCCTTCGAGCAGAACCCGTCGAACCTGGAGACCGGCAACGGCTTCAAGCTCAGCGGCAGCGGCACCAAGGGCGCGATCCTGCCGGTGGAGATGGTCTGGTCGCCCAAGGTCAATGACCTGCCGGGCGAATACCGCCTGGGTTACTACTACAGCACGGCCAAGGCCGATGACGTGTTCGAAGACGTCAACGGCAACCCGCAGGCGGTCACCGGGCAGGACTTCAAGTCGCACTCGAGCAAGCACGGCTGGTGGGTAGTGGCGCAGCAGCAGGTGACTGCCCACGGCGGTGACATCAATCGCGGCCTGAGCCTGTTCGCCAACTTCACCGTGCACGACAAGGCCACCAACGTGGTCGACAACTACCAGCAGGTCGGCCTGGTCTACAAAGGTGCCTTCGACGCTCGTCCCAAGGACGACATCGGCTTTGGCGTGGCGCGTATTCATGTGAATGACGACGTGAAGAAACGCGCCGAGCTGCTCAATGCGCAAAGTGGTATCGATGACTACGACAACCTGGGCTTCGTGCCGCTGCAGCGCACCGAGTACAACGCCGAGCTCTACTACGGCTTCCACGTCACCAACTGGCTGACCGTGCGGCCCAACCTGCAGTACATCAAGAGCCCGGGCGCAGTGGACGAAGTGGACAACGCGCTGGTCGCAGGTTTGAAGATTCAGTCGTCTTTCTAAGCCTACTTGTTGTAAATTTACGCCAATCCAAATTCGGCTCCCGGCACCCACTGGCTTGCAGTGGTTGTCGGGAATAAGCCGAGATAGCGCTATCTCAAACAACAAGAGCTTGGAACCATGCCCGAACATCCGCTACATCGCTTCTTTTCCTCGCAGCGGCCCCGGCCGACATTCGAGTGGGAGCGTTACCAGCAGCGCGATGTGCTGATCATCGATCATCCCCGTTGCCAGGCGGTGTTCAGCCGCCAGGGTGCACAACTGCTGCACTTCCAGCCGGCCGGTGAGCGGCCGTGGCTGTGGTGCGCCGAGCAATGGCCGCAAGTGGGCGCCATTCGTGGTGGTGTGCCGGTTTGCTGGCCCTGGTATGGGCGCCACCCTAGCGAAGACCTGTGGCCGGCCCATGGCTGGGCACGCTTGCTGGACTGGAAGCTGGTGGATAGCCGTGAAGACGAGGAGGGCGTAAGCCTGAAGTGGCGGCTGGACCTGTGCGACTGGCAGGTAGACCTGCACGCCAGGCTTGGCAACCGCATGGAACTGAGCCTGAGCACCGAGCATCAGGACAGCGAGCCGTGCCAGCTGAGCCATGCGCTGCTGGCCTATTGGCGTATCAGTGACGTGTCCGAGATAGCGCTGTCTGGGCTCGAGGATATCGAAGGCTACGACCGCCTGAGCCGCCAGGCCTGTCGTGAGGAGGGCGCACTCAAGCTCAAGGGGGGGTGCCAGAAAGTCTACCCAGGCACGCCACGCGTGCAGTTGCAGGACCCGGCCTGGGAGCGGGAACTGTGCATCGACACCGGCGACAGCGATGACACCGTGGTCTGGCACCCGGGCAATCGGCCGCTGATGGGCGTCAGCGGCCGTGAGTGCCAGGGCTTCGTCTGTGTCGAGGCGGCCAGCGGCAGTGGCGAGGGCCTGAGCCTGGCGCCGGGGCAGCGTGCGCACCTGCGGTTGCAGGCACACCGGCTCAGTTGAGTTCGTCGTCCTCGATCGGGTAGCGGCTGGCGTTGAGGCTTTCCTTGATCTTGCGCAGGTGCGGCTGGAAGTCCACGCCGCGGCGCAGGGTCATGCCGGTGGCCAGCACGTCGAGCACGGTCAGCTGGATGATTCGCGAGGTCATTGGCATGTAGATGTCGGTGTCCTCCGGCAGCGGGATGTGCAGGCTCAGGCTGCAAGCCTGGGCCAACGGCGAACCGGCGGCGGTCAGGCCGAGTACCGAAGCGCCGTTTTCCCGGGCCAGGCGCGCCACTTCGACCAGTTCGCGGGTGCGCCCGGTGTAAGAGATGATCACGAACAGGTCGCCAGTGTGTGCCACCGAGGCCAGCATGCGTTGCATCAGCACGTCGGCATGGGCCGATACCGCGAGGTTGAAGCGGAAGAACTTGTGCTGGGCATCGAGGGCTACCGGGGCCGAGGCGCCGAGGCCGAAGAAGTGGATCTGCCGGGCCTGGATCATCATGTCCACGGCGCGGCTGACCTGTTGCGGGTCCAGTTGCTGGCAGGCGCTGTCGAGCGAGGCGATGGCGCTGCCAAAGATCTTCTGGGTGTAGGCTGCCGGGTCGTCGTCGGCTTCCACCGCACGGCTCACGTAAGCCGCGCCGCTGGCCAGGCTCTGCGCCAGCTGCAGCTTGAGCTCTGGGTAACCGCTGACGCCGAACGAGCGGCAGAAGCGGTTGACGGTCGGTTCGCTGACCTTGGCTGCCTGGGCCAGCGCGGCGATGCTGAAGCGTGTGGCTTGTTGCGGGTTGAGCAGGATGACTTCGGCGACTTTGCGTTCGGCCTTGTTCAGCTCGTCGAGGCGGCCCTGGATCTGTTCCAGGAGGTTTCGCACGCGGTCCATGGGTGTGTCCTTGGGTCGGGAAGACAGCCGGCTGTGGGAGCAGCAGGCTTTTTGCACGGTCGTCTATCGTACTGTCGGTGCGATTGGCGTACCACTTGTCTGTAACGCTTGTGTGTAATGTTATGGTTTTTACTACATTATCCCTTGAAAACCGTGTGTGAAAGCGGTATTCCTAGTCCAACTTTAGGAAAGAACCAACATCATGGCTGCGATCAGTGTTGAACCTTGCACTTTTGCCCTGTTTGGCGCCTTGGGCGACCTGGCATTGCGCAAGCTGTTTCCTGCGCTCTACCAGCTCGACCGTGCCAACCTCCTGCACGCGGACACCCGCCTGCTGGCGTTGGCCCGCGAGGCCGGCAGCGCCGAGGATCACCTGAACACCATCGAAGCGCACTTGCGCCGGCATGTGGCCGAGGCCGATATCGAGCCTGCCGCGCTGGGGCGTTTTCTTGGCCGCCTGCGCTACCAGCACCTGGACTTCCTGCAGCCCGAGGGCTATGTGGCGTTGGCCGGGCAGCTGACGGGTGAGCAGCCGCTGATCGCCTACTTTGCCACGGCGGCGGCCGTTTACGGTGCCATCTGCGAAAACCTCGACAAGGCTGGCCTGGCGGCGCGCACCCGGGTGGTGCTGGAAAAACCCATCGGCCATGACCTGGAGTCGTCGCGGCGGGTCAACGATGCCGTGGCGCGCTTCTTCCCGGAAAGCCGGGTTTATCGCATCGACCACTACCTGGGCAAGGAAACGGTGCAAAACCTGATCGCCCTGCGTTTTGCCAACAGCCTGTTCGAAACCCAGTGGAACCAGAATTCCATCTCCCACGTGGAAATCACCGTGGCAGAGAAGGTCGGCATCGAGGGCCGCTGGGGCTACTTCGACAAGGCCGGCCAGCTGCGCGACATGATTCAGAACCACCTGCTGCAACTGCTTTGCCTGATCGCCATGGACCCGCCCAGCGAGCTGTCGGCCGACAGCATCCGTGACGAGAAGGTAAAGGTGCTCAAGGCGCTGGCGCCGATCACCGGTGAGGCTTTGAGCACCAGCGTGGTGCGTGGTCAGTACATCGCCGGTTACAGCGACGGCAAGCCAGTGCCTGGCTACCTGGAAGAAGACAATTCCAACGCCCAGAGCGACACCGAAACCTTCGTTGCCCTGCGCGCCGACATTCGCAACTGGCGCTGGTCGGGCGTGCCGTTCTACCTGCGTACCGGTAAACGCATGCCGCAGAAACTGTCGCAGATCGTCATCCACTTCAAGGAAACGCCGCACTACATCTTCGCCCCGGAGCAGCGTTTGCAGGTCGGTAACAAGCTGATCATCCGCCTGCAACCGGACGAAGGCATATCCTTGCGGGTGATGACCAAAGAGCAAGGCCTGGACAAGGGCATGCAACTGCGCAGTGGCCCGTTGCAGCTGAATTTTTCCGACACTTGGCGCAGTACGCGGATTCCGGATGCCTACGAGCGCTTGCTGCTGGAAGTGATGCGCGGCAACCAGAACCTGTTCGTGCGCAAGGACGAGATCGAGTACGCCTGGAAGTGGTGTGACCAGTTGATCGCCGGCTGGCGTAACGCGGGCGATGCGCCCAAGCCTTACGCAGCGGGCTCCTGGGGGCCGATGAGCTCGATTGCATTGATCACCCGTGATGGGAGGGCGTGGTATGGCGATATCTGAACTGAAGCTGCCAGCGACCGTGCAGGTGCACGATCTGGCAGATGCCCGGGCACTGGCCGCAACCTTGGCCCACGACGTGGCCGAGCGCCTGCGCGCAGCCATTGCCAGCAAGGGCCAGGCCTGCGTTGTGCTGTCCGGCGGCCGCAGCCCGGTGCCGTTTCTCGAACAGCTGGCCAGCGAGCAGCTGGACTGGGCCAAGGTCACCGTCAGCCTGGCCGACGAGCGCTGGGTGCCAGTGGAACACGCCGACAGCAACGCCGGCTTGCTGGCTCGGCATTTGCTCAAGGGCGCTGCGGCCAAGGCGCGTTTCGTCGGGCTCTATCAGCAGGCCGAAAACCTCGACGCGGCAGCAGCCAGCGCGGATCAGGCCTTGGCAGAGCTACCCGCCATCGACGTACTGGTGCTGGGCATGGGCGACGATGGCCATACCGCCTCGCTGTTCCCCAATAGCCCCAACCTCGCTGAAGGCCTGGACCCTGACAGCAAGCGTCGTTGCCTGCCGATGCTGGCTCCGAGCGTGCCGCACCAGCGCCTGTCGCTGACCCGCTCTGTCCTGGCCAGCGCGGCGTTCATCGCGCTGTCCGTGCAAGGCCCGGGCAAACTCGCTACCCTGCGCGCCGCGCTGGCGGGCAACGACCTTTCCGAAATGCCGATTCGCGCCTTTCTTCACGACCCCCTGGACATCTACTGGTGCCCATGAGCCAAGGATCCACTGTCATGACCACCCTTGAACGCCCACAGCCAAAGCTTTCGATGGCGGATAAAGCCGCCCGGATCGATGCCATCTGCGAAAAGGCGCGCATCCTGCCGGTAATCACCATCGCCCGTGAGCAAGATATTCTGCCGCTGGCCGATGCCCTGGCTGCTGGCGGAATCCGCACCCTGGAAGTGACCCTGCGCTCGCAGCATGGCCTGAAGGCCATCCAGGTACTGCGTGAGCAGCGCCCGGAGCTGTGCGTCGGTGCCGGTACCGTGCTCGATCGCAGCATGTTCGCTTCGGTCGAGGCTGCTGGCGCGCAGTTCGTCGTCACGCCGGGCATCACCCAGGACATCCTGGAAGCGGGCGTGGACAGCGAGATCCCGCTGCTGCCGGGCATCAGCACGCCGTCCGAAATCATGATGGGCTACGCCTTGGGCTACCGCCGCTTCAAGCTGTTCCCGGCGGAAATCAGCGGCGGCGTGGCAGCGATCAAGGCTTTTGCCGGCCCGTTCGGCGATATCCGCTTCTGCCCCACTGGCGGCGTCAACCCGGCCAACGTGCGTAACTACATGGCCCTGGCTAATGTGATGTGCGTGGGCGGTACCTGGATGCTCGACAGCAGCTGGATCAAGAACGGCGACTGGGCGCGGATCGAGGCGTGCAGTGCCGAGGCGATAGCGCTGCTGGACGCCAACTGAATCTGTTGTGTGCTGTACGGCTTATGGGGCGCTTGGTCGGCGCCCTTTTTTTTGCCTTGGATTTGTATATTGCCTGTGCCGGCCCTTTCGCGGGTAAACCCGCTCCCACAGGTACTGCACAGTATTCAAAAGCTGTGTGGTCCCTGTGGGAGCGGGTTCACCCGCGAAAGGGCCGGCACAGAAAAACAAAAAAGCCCGCATCCAAGGATGCGGGCTTTTCATTCATCGCGGTGATGCTTAAGCCGCTTTGGCTTCCTGCTGGCTCAGCGAGCGGTTCAGCGCGCTGAACAGTGCCTTGAAGCTGGCCGTGGTGATGTTCTCGTCGATACCCACGCCGTGCACTGGGCGACCGCCTGCCACGCGCAACTCGATGTAGGCTGCCGCCTTGGCATTGGTGCCGGCACCGATGGCGTGCTCGTTGTAGTCCATGATCTCGACCGATACCGGCAGGCCGGCTACCAGGGCTTCCAGGGCGCCGTTGCCCTTGCCGCGCCAGTGCAGGGTGGTTTCGCCTTCACCGGCGACTTCCACTTCCACGGCGCTGTGGCCGTTTTCTTCCTGCAGGCGGTGGCTGACCAGCGCATACGGGGCGTTGGCCTGGAGGTATTCCTTGTGCAGCAGGCTGTAGATCTGCTGGGCAGTCATTTCCAGGCCCAGTCGGTCGGTTTCACCCTGTACCACCTGGCTGAATTCGATTTGCATGCGGCGTGGCAGGCTGATGCCGTATTCCTGCTCGAGCAGGTAGGTGATGCCGCCTTTGCCCGACTGGCTGTTGACGCGGATTACCGCCTCGTAGCTGCGGCCGATGTCGGCCGGGTCGATCGGCAGGTACGGCACTTCCCACCGCTCGCCTTCCTGCTGCTTGGCGAAGCCTTTGCGGATGGCGTCCTGGTGCGAGCCGGAGAAGGCGGTGTGGACCAGGTCGCCGACGTACGGGTGACGTGGGTGCACCGGCAACTGGTTGCACTCTTCGACCACCTTGCGCACGCCGTCGATGTCGGAGAAGTCCAGCAGCGGGTCGATGCCTTGGGTGTAGAGGTTCAAGGCAAGGGTCACCAGGTCGACGTTGCCAGTGCGCTCGCCGTTGCCGAACAGGCAGCCTTCGGCGCGGTCGGCGCCAGCCATCAGGCCCAGTTCGGTGGCCGCGATGCCGGTGCCACGGTCGTTGTGGCAGTGCAGGCTGATGATCACGCTGTCGCGACGGCTGACGTTGCGGCAGAACCACTCGATCTGGTCGGCGTAGATGTTCGGCGTGGACACTTCCACGGTGGCAGGCAGGTTGAGGATGACCTTGTGCTCGGGGGTCGGGTTCCACACCTCGATGACCGCGTCACAGACTTCCTTGGCGAACTCCATCTCGGTGGCGCTGAACGTTTCTGGCGAGTACTGGAAGGTCCACTGGGTTTCCGGCTGCTGGGCGGCATATTTGACGAACAGCTTGGCCGCGTTCACCGCGATGTCCTTCACGCCTTGCTTGTCCTGATTGAAGACGATGCGGCGGAACGATGGGCTGGTGGCGTTGTACAGGTGAACGATGGCCTTCTTCGCGCCGCGCAGCGACTCGAAGGTGCGGGCGATGAGGTCTTCACGGGCCTGGGTGAGCACCTGGATGGTGGTGTCATCCGGGATGTGGCCGTCTTCGATCAGGGTGCGCACGAAGTCGAAGTCGGTCTGCGAGGCCGATGGGAACGAGGCTTCGATTTCCTTCACGCCAACCTGCACCAAGGTCTTCCAGAAACGCAGCTTCTTCTCCGAATCCATCGGCTCGATCAGCGACTGGTTGCCATCACGCAGGTCGGAGCTGCACCAGATCGGCGCGGCGGTGATGGTCTTCGACGGCCAGGTACGGTCAGGCAGGTCGATGGTCGGGAAGGCGCGGTATTTCTTCGATGGGTCTTTGAGCATGGTCATGGAAGCAATCCTTTTGTGTGCGGCCGAAATCGGGCCTGCCGGGCAATAACGAGATGAAGAGGCGAGGCGACGCGAATCAGCCTGGTAGTCGGGCGCTGACCAGGCAGAGGCTGCAATGTTGTCGGAGCAGGATGAGGGTGCTGAAGGTTTTCATGCCCTCAACCCTAACCAGTGAGGTGGGGGATGGCAAGTGTTCGGAAAAAATTGAGAGGAATGCTTAAAAAAAGCTGAGTGGCGAGATTTTATCGCTGAAAATTAATTCAGATCTTTGAATTGTTGCGCGGTATATTTCGATGGCGCAACAGAGTGGAAGTGATGTCGACTGTGCTGGCCTCTTCGCGGGTAAACCCGCTCCCACAGGGTTTCGCGATCCCTGTAGGAGCGGGTTTACCCGCGAAGCAGGCGCTGCCGATCTCAGGGTTGGAACGCGCCAATGAAGATCGCCGGATCCACCCGAGCATCATTCAGGCTGACATTCCAGTGCATGTGCGGCCCGGTCGCCCGCCCGGTCGACCCCACGCGCCCGACCACATCGCCTCGGCGCAGCTGTTGGCCAACCTGCACATCGATCTTCGACATGTGGCAGAACATGCTGATAAAGCCCTGGCCATGGTCGACGAACACCGTGCGGCCGTTGAAGAAGTAATCACCCACCAGGATCACCTTGCCGTTGGCCGGAGTCTTGATCGGGGTGCCGGCCGGCACGGCGAAGTCCAGCCCTGCGTGCGGGTTGCGCTCCTCGCCATTGAAAAAGCGACGCACGCCGAACTTGCTCGACAGCGGCCCGTTGACGGGTTTGTCGAGGATCAGGTTGCTTGGCAATACCGGGCTGAAGCTGCGATACGCCTGGATCTGCTCGGCCAGCTCGCGGTCGATGCGCTTGAGGTCGTCCGGGTTCGGGTTGACCTGGCGGGTGTTCTTCAAGGTGATGTGCTGTTCAGGGTACTGCTTGCTGCCGACACTGAAGGGCAGGCTGCGGCCGCCCTGGGTCAGCATGGCGGTGCCAGGCTTCTGGGTCAGCGGGATGCCGACGATGGCCAGCCAGCTGTCCTGTTCCTTGACCACCAGCACCGGCTTGCCATCGAAGCGCGCGCTCGGCGCCGTTGCCGCCGGGCCAAGGTCGACCACCGCCACACCACCCGGCACAGGTTTGTTCAGGGTGCGGGTGATGTAGCTGGCCTGGGCGCCTGCGGCCAGCAGCATCAGAGAGAGGGCGAACAGGGGCGCAAACAGGCGGGGCATGTGTCAGTCCAGTAAAGAGAGGGTGACCGGGGTCAGGTGATTGTCTTCGACGCGTACCTGCAGCTCGCCCTGGTTCAGGCGGGCAGTCAGGCGCTGGCCATTGCGGGTCTGCTCGGCGCTGCGGATGGCCTGGCCATGTTCGTCGAGGAGGATGCTATAGCCACGCGCCAGGGTCGCCAGCGGGCTGACCACTTGCAGTGTCTGCAGTTGTGCCTGGAAGCGCTGGCGGCGGTCCTTGAGCACTTCGCGCATGGCCCGTGGCAGGCGCTCGGAGAGGCTGTTCAGGCGTTGCTCCAGCAGTTTCAGCGTGCGCCCCGGGTGCTGAGCCGCCAGGCGTGTATCCAGGCGCGCCAGGCGTTCGCGGCGCTGATTGAGGTTGAGCATGAACGCGCGGCGCAGGCGCATGTCCAGGTCGTCCAGGCGTTGCGCCTGCTGGCGCAGCCGCTCGCCGGGGTGGCGCAGGCGTCGGGTCAGTGACTCCAGGCGCAAGCGGTCGTGGGTCAGGCGGTTCTGCATGCGCAGCAGCAGGCGCCGTTGCAGGCCGTCCAGGCGCTGCTGCAGGCCGCTGTTGTCGGGGGCCAGCAGTTCGGCCGCCGCCGAGGGTGTAGGGGCGCGCACGTCGGCGACGAAGTCGCTGATCGATACATCGGTCTCGTGGCCCACGGCGCTGACGATCGGCGTCACACAGGCGGCCACGGCACGCGCAACGGCTTCTTCGTTGAAGCACCAGAGGTCTTCCAGCGAGCCACCACCGCGGGCCAGGATCAGCGCGTCGAAGCCCAGCCGGTCGGCCTGCTGCAAGGCGCGCACGATCTGGTTGATCGCTTCGCGGCCCTGCACGGCAGTGGGAATCAGATTTAGTTCAACCTGTGGGGCACGGCGGCCGAACACGCTGATGATGTCGCGAATCACTGCGCCGGTGGGGGAGGTGATGATGCCGATGCGTTGCGGATGGGCCGGCAGTGGCTTCTTGCGTTCGGCGCTGAACAGCCCTTCGGCGCCAAGCTTTTCCTTCAGTGCCTCGAAGGCCAGGCGCAGGGCGCCATCACCGGCAGGCTCGACCGTGTCGAGGATCAGCTGATAGTCGCCACGCCCCTCGAACAGCGAGACCTTGCCGCGCACGCGCACCGCCAGGCCGTCACGCAGGGCCTGGCGGACCCGGGTGGCGTTTTGGCGGAACAGCGCGCAGCGCACCTGGGCGCCGCTGTCCTTTAGGGTGAAGTACATGTGGCCGGAGGCCGGGCGGGCGAGGTTGGATATCTCGCCTTCCACCCAGACGCTGCGGAACACGTCTTCCAGCAGCACGCGGGCGCGGCCGTTGAGCTGGCTGACGGTGAGGACCTCGCGGTCCAGGCCGAGTCGTTCGAAGGGGTCTCTGATCATGGCGGGCATCATAAAGGACATCGGCCCCGGTTGTCTGTCCCGGCTCTGTAGCCAGGCTTGTCGCTCCCACAATGACCGCGTGAAGGCTCAGCCCAGCGCAGTAACCGTGGGCTGGGTTGCCGTTGGCGGGGCCATCAACCCTGCATCGCCGCCACGAACTGGTGCACCCGCTGCCCCGCATCGCGCCGGCAGGCCAGTGCTACGGTGCTTTCGCATGTCCCCTCCAGTGCCACGAAGCGGATCGACGCCGGGGCAATTTCCCTCATGCACGCCGGCAACAGCGCCACCCCGAATCCGGCCTGGATCAACTGCAACTGCGTGGTCTTGCGCGACAGCACCTGCGCCGCCCGAGGGAAAAAGCCCGCCGCCATGCACAACGAGGCCGACAGGTAACTCAGCCCGCCACGGTCCCGGTGTGGAATCGAAGTAAAGCGCTCTTCACGCAACTGCTCAAGCTTCACCTGAGCAGCGTCAGCCAGTGGATGTCCAGCGGCAACCGCCAGCAACAATGGCTCGCTGAACAATTGATGCAGCACCACGCTTTCATGCTGGCGCAACACCGGCAGGCGCAACAGGCCGATATCCAGCCGCCCGGCGGCGATATTCTCCAGCTGCGCCTCTGACGATTGCTGGGCAATCTCCAGCGCAATCCCTGGGTTACCCCGCAGGTAATCGCCCAACCGGGCCAGCAACGGTCCGGTCAGCGGTACCGTGCTGGAGTGGTTCAGGCGCAGGCTGCCTTGCAGCCCTTCGCCAATGTCGCGAGTCACCTGCTCAGCCTGCGCCAGGTCGGCCAGCAAGCGCCGTGCACGTTCCAGGAAAGCCTGGCCGGCCAGCGTCAGGCGCGGCAGGCGCGCGGTGCGCTCGAACAGGGGTGTGCCCAGTTGCAGTTCCAGCTCCTTGATCTGTCGGCTCAGCGCCGACTGGGCGATGTACAGCCGCTCGGCGGCACCGCTGAAGCTGCCGCATTCGGCGATTTCCACGAAGTAACGCAACTGGCGGATCGACGTCATGTCATGCCTTTTCGAGATGGGTATGGCGCTAAAGGTATATTAGTCGGCATGGCTTACGGCTGGCTAACCTTTGCCTGTCTTCCCAGGAACGGTTGCCATGCTCGCCCAGCTGTCTTTTTCCGGCCTTGACTGGCTGCCCATTTTGTTTGGTGTCGGCGCTGCCTACGTCGTCTTCGGCATCGCCGGCTTCGGCACCGCGCTGGTGGCTGGCCCCGTATTGATCCACTTCATGCCCTTGTCACGCATCATCCCCTTGCTGGTGCTGCTGGACTTCGTCGCCGCCTTCGGCAACCTGCTGCCGTCACGTCGCGACGTAGTGCGCGGCGAGCTGCTGCGCCTGTTGCCGTGCATGGCCGTGGGCTGCACCCTGGGCGTGGTGTTCCTGCTGCACCTGAAGTCCGACCTGCTGTTGCTGCTGATGGGCCTGTTCGTCACCGCCTATGCAATCTATGGATTGGCAGTGAAAGTGCGGCCGGCCAGATTGGCAGGCCTCTGGGCGGTGCCGATGGGGACGATTGGCGGGCTGTTTGGCGCTTTGTTCGGCAGTGGCGGTTTCCTTTATGCGATCTACCTCAACGCACGCCTCGATGTGAAGGAGCAGGTGCGTGCGACCCAGAGCGCGTTGATCAGCTGCAGCACTCTCGTGCGTCTGTCGCTGTTCCTGATTGCCGGCGTCTACGCCGACACCAGCCTGTTGCTGCTCGCCGCCTGCCTATTGCCGGTGATGTTCATCGGCCTCTGGGCCGGGCGCCGGCTGACCCTGAAACTGTCCCGCGAAGCCTTCGTGCGCCTGGTCACCTGGCTGGTGCTGGCCAGCGGCCTGGCGCTGATCGGTCGCTACCTGAGCGGCTGAGCGGTAGAATTGCAGGATTACCGCAGTCCGCAGGCCGCTTCTTTCATGAACACCCAGAGCATCATCGTCCCCAAGCTATCCACCGTCCCCTCGCATGAAGCCCGTTCCCGGGCCATCCTGCGCTGGCTGGTGCGCGAGAAGATCGTCGAAGAACAACTGACCACCTGCGGGCGCACCGGCAACCGCATGGGCCATGCCCTGGCCGAGGGCGCGCGCAAGGTCGCCCTGCACCCGGATAAACTGCCGTTCGGCGAACAGGCCAATGGCCTGGAAGTGATGCTCAAGCGCTGCATCTATACCCCGACCGAGGGCTTCCTCGAGGAGGCCGGCTGCCCGGAGTGCCGGCGCGAGGTGGGCGAGCCGCTGTTCGAGAGCCTGGAAGAGTGGATGCCGGCGGTGAGCGACAACTTCACCTGTCCGCTGTGCGGCCATGAAGACGACATCAATGGCTTCATTTACCTGCAGCCATGTGCCTTTTCCAACCTGGGGTTCATCTTCAACAACTGGGGCGAGGCCGGGTTTACCCAGGCCTTTCTCGACAGCTTCGCCGACTGGCTCGACCAGCCAGTGGCGGTGGTGCAGGTAAAACTGCCACAAGGCTGACCGAAGGCCCTTATTTTGCATTGAGCGGCGCGCCGTGGATGAGTATAATGGCGCGCTTCCATTTTTCCCGCCCGGGAGCCCCCGCGATGCTGCGTATCAGCCAAGAAGCCCTGACCTTCGACGATATCCTCCTTGTACCTGGCTACTCCGAGGTACTGCCCAATGAAGTCAGTCTCAAGACCCGTTTGACTCGTGGCATCGAGCTGAACATTCCGCTGGTTTCCGCTGCCATGGATACCGTGACCGAAGCGCGCCTGGCCATCGCCATGGCCCAGGAAGGCGGCATCGGCATCATCCACAAGAACATGACCATCGAACAGCAGGCCGGCGAAGTACGCAAGGTCAAGAAGTTCGAGGCTGGCGTGGTCAAGGACCCGATCACCATCGAGGCTGACGCCACCGTGCGTGACCTGTTCGACCTGACCCGCCTGAACAACATCTCCGGCGTTCCGGTACTGGCGAACGGCGACCTGGTCGGCATCGTCACTTCCCGTGACGTACGCTTCGAAACCCGTCTGGACGCCAAGGTCCGCGACGTGATGACGCCGAAAGAGCGCCTGGTCACTGTCCGTGAAGGCGCCGACAAGAACGAAGTCCGCGAGCTGCTGCACAAGCACCGCCTGGAAAAAGTCCTGATCGTCGACGACAAGTTCAACCTCAAGGGCATGATGACCGTCAAGGACATCGAAAAGGCCAAGGCCTACCCGCTGGCCAGCAAGGACGACCAGGGCCGCCTGCGCGTCGGCGCTGCGGTCGGCACTGGCAAGGACACCGGCGAGCGCGTTGCCGCCCTGGTTGCCGCCGGCGTTGACGTGGTTGTGGTCGACACCGCTCACGGTCACTCCAAAGGTGTTATCGACCGCGTTCGCTGGGTGAAAGAAACCTACCCGCACGTGCAGGTGATCGGCGGCAACATCGCCACCGGCGCCGCGGCCAAGGCCCTGGCTGAAGCCGGCGCCGACGCCGTCAAGGTCGGTATCGGCCCAGGCTCGATCTGCACCACCCGTATCGTTGCCGGTGTCGGCGTGCCGCAGATCAGCGCCATCGCCAACGTCGCCGCTGCACTGGAAGGCACTGGCGTGCCACTGATCGCCGACGGCGGCATCCGTTTCTCGGGTGACCTGTCCAAGGCCATCGTTGCCGGCGCCTCTTGCGTGATGATGGGTTCGATGTTCGCCGGTACCGAAGAAGCACCGGGTGAAGTCGAGCTGTTCCAGGGGCGTTCCTACAAGGCCTACCGTGGCATGGGCTCGCTGGGTGCCATGGCACAGGCGCAGGGCTCGTCCGACCGGTACTTCCAGGACTCCTCGGCCGGCGCCGAGAAGCTGGTACCGGAAGGCATCGAAGGTCGCGTTCCTTACAAGGGCGCCCTGGCTGCGATCATCCACCAGCTGATGGGCGGCTTGCGTTCGTCCATGGGCTACACCGGCAGCGCAACCATCGAAGAGATGCGCACCAAGCCGGAATTCGTGCGTATCACCGGTGCCGGCATGGCCGAGTCCCACGTGCATGACGTGCAGATCACCAAAGAAGCCCCTAACTACCGCGTAGGCTGAGGCTTCAAGCAATAACCGAACGGGGCTGTCACGAACAGCCCCGCGTCGTTTCCGATTTCCACTGACGAGATTGAGTCATGGCCCTCGACATTCACGCTCACCGTATCCTGATCCTCGATTTCGGTTCCCAGTACACCCAGCTGATCGCCCGCCGCGTGCGTGAAATCGGCGTGTACTGCGAACTGCACCCGTTCGACATGGACGACGAAGCGATCCGCGAATTCAACCCGCGCGGCATCATCCTCGCTGGCGGCCCCGAGTCGGTCCACGAAGCCAACAGCCCACGCGCCCCGCAGGCGGTGTTCGACCTGAACGTGCCGGTGCTGGGCATCTGCTACGGCATGCAGACCATGGCCGAGCAGATGGGCGGCAAGGTTGAAGGTTCCGACCTGCGCGAGTTCGGTTATGCCCGCGTTGACGTGGTTGGCAAGAGCCGCCTGCTCGACGGCATCGAAGACCACGTGGACGATGACGGCGTGCTGGGCCTGGACGTGTGGATGAGCCACGGCGACAAGGTCACCCAGATGCCGGGCAACTTCCACGTGCTGGCCAGCACACCAAGCTGCCCGATCGCCGGCATGTTCGACGACTCGCGCGGCTACTACGGCGTGCAGTTCCACCCGGAAGTGACCCACACCAAGCAAGGTGGTCGCATCCTGTCCCGCTTCGTCCAGGACATCTGCGGCTGTGAAGCCCTGTGGACCCCATCCAACATCGTCGAAGACGCCATCGCCCAGGTGCGTGAGCAAGTCGGTTCGGCCAACGTCCTGCTTGGCCTGTCCGGCGGCGTTGACAGCTCCGTGGTTGCCGCACTGCTGCACCGCGCCATCGGCGACCAGCTGACCTGCGTATTCGTCGACAACGGCCTGCTGCGCCTGCACGAAGGCGACCAGGTAATGGCCATGTTCAAGGAGAACATGGGCGTCAAGGTGATCCGCGCCGACGCTGAAAAGCAGTTCCTCGACAACCTGGAAGGCGAAGCCGACCCGGAGAAGAAGCGCAAGATCATCGGCCGCACCTTCATCGACGTGTTCGATGCCGAAGCCAGCAAGCTGGAGAACATCCAGTTCCTCGCCCAGGGCACCATCTACCCGGACGTGATCGAGTCGGCTGGCGCCAAGAGCGGCAAGGCCCACGTGATCAAGTCGCACCACAACGTCGGTGGCCTGCCAGAGGAAATGAACCTCAAGCTGGTCGAGCCGCTGCGTGAATTGTTCAAGGACGAAGTGCGCAAGATCGGCCTGGAGCTGGGCCTGCCGTACGACATGGTCTACCGCCACCCGTTCCCAGGCCCGGGCCTGGGCGTGCGTATCCTGGGTGAAGTGAAGAAGGAATACGCCGACATCCTGCGTCGCGCCGACCACATCTTCATCGAAGAGCTGCGCAAGGCCGACTGGTACCACAAGACCAGCCAGGCATTCGTGGTGTTCCAGCCGGTCAAGTCGGTTGGCGTCGTTGGCGACGGCCGTCGCTACGCCTGGGTCGTGGCCCTGCGTGCCGTCGAGACCGTGGACTTCATGACCGCGCGCTGGGCACACCTGCCGTACGAGCTGCTGGAAACCGTCAGCGGCCGCATCATCAACGAAATCGACGGCATCTCGCGCGTTACCTACGACGTGTCGAGCAAGCCGCCTGCCACCATCGAGTGGGAATAATCGGCACGGTCGATTAGAAAAAAAGGGTGAGACCGTGAGGTTTCACCCTTTTTTTATGCTTAATTGGCCGGCTTGTAATGCATGCCATTACGTTCAAGCACGTCCCTCATTCGCTTCAGCTCTGGTGTGCGGTACTGATGCGCCCAAGGCCAGCGGCTGTTATCGATATAGAAGAAATGGTTGTCCTGCAGAATGGGTGTAAACACCAGCTGGCCGGAACGGCTGCGGTGCACCAGGGTAGGTTTATTGCCCTTTGTGATGAACATGAAGTCGCCGGTTGCCGTCAGGCGTTGCTCAAGTTGATGTTCTGAAATAGCGGATTGCAATAGTTCGTCCAGGCTGCTGGTACGCGCTTCGGCGACTGTCAGTGGGGCGCGCAGCAACAGGTCACTCTTTATTCGGCTGGTCGAGGCGTCCTTGTGAATATAGGGAAACCCAGGGTCAGCACCAATGCCTCCAGGTTGACCGAAATCGACATCCACCACGCGCAGGCCAATGGCTTTTTGCATTTCACCCAGGCCGGGCACGCCTTCATAGGTATTGGCGTGGGTGTTGCCCACTAATGCTATCCATCTGCTTTTGCCACGTACCAGCTGGTCTGCGTCGATGATCAGGTGCGCGAAAAAATTCATCATCTGTTGGCGTACCGTTGCCGCAGGTGCTCTGGCCCACGCCTGCGCATAACTGGCCAGGCAATCGATGGCCTGAATGCGTATGCCATGCTGTTGAGCCTTGAGCATGACATTTTCAAAGGTATATTGGCCCGCGCGATCTGTGACATGCCCGAAATCTTGGGCCTTTATATAGCGTTTCAGCTCTGCTGACAGTGTGCCGGTTCGGTTGAATTCATCCAGATCGGCCTGTTGGAAATCGGTGGTGTAGTGCTCCATGTACAGCACTTTTACATTCTGCTTCTTCAGCTCGGCCATATTGTCGATCAGAAAGCGTTTACTGCCCAATGCGGAATGTGGCTCGCCAATGACCAGTCCCTCGCTGTTTTCATAAATGCTTCGAATGATCTGTTTAGGGCTGGCCTGGCTGGGAAGGTCCGGAATGCGGGGGCGTTCTGGCAAGGTGCTGGAGCGGATGAATGCCTCAGCGTCGGCGGCCAACCGGTCACGGATTGCTCCGTATTCTTCGTAGACTTGATTGGCTTCTTGATCAAAAGTGAAGTGGTCACCGGTAATGACCCTGTTTTCTGGGGAAATATCGTATTTGCTGAAGATTGCGCGTCGAGCGGTTGGCACTTCGTACGGTGTTAATTCAAGGGGCTGCACGGCGGGCCGGGTGGGCGTCAAGCCGAGTAGTTTCTGCACCAATTTCGGCGGTTTTCCGCCTTTGAGCCCGGTGCGTGCTATGGGTTTCCAGGTGCCCTCGGCCGTGCGTTGCAAAGGCACGTGGCGAGAGAACGAGAAGGGCGATTCAGGATCGACGACCACCCAACTCGCCGACTCCCCAACATATCGAACCTGGTAGGGCAGGTCGTCAATCAAAACATAGAACTGGCCTTGCTGGGTGTAGACCCCTTCGAGCGCGCCGCTGCCGGGCTCGCCGCTGAGGATTTCATTGGATTCGAAAGACGTTAGCAATTGATCTTGTGGTTTGGACCGGAAAGCCTCGGGCAAGCGCGCTTCCAGCTCGCTGCTGCTTAACGGCGTTTGGGGTTCGCTTTCGGTCGGTGCTTCGCCGGGCTCGACCTCTGCTGCTTCACTGGCAGAGCCTGTCTCGGCAAATTCCTCACCCACCGTGCCTTCGACACCGGCAAGCAGCGTTGCGTTGAACAGCGTATCGATGGCGGCGAACACAGCACCCAGCACGCCGGCCTTGCGCTGGGCGGTGGTGTGGCCAGTGACTGCCTGGTCGATGTTCAAGCCAGTGTCTGCCAGCCCTGCGCCTACCACGGCCAGTGCAACGGGCCAATCCACAGCGGCCATGGGGCCGAAGACTTGCCCGAATGCTTTCAGGTAACCAATCCACAGTTGTTTACGCAGATCACTGTTCGAACGCAGGGCGAAGTGCGCATCGTCTTGCATGCGTTGGCGTGTCGCGTCCCGCATGTGGGCAAAAGCATCGCCCTGTATCTTCTGATCAAGTTGGTTGAGGTACTGCCCATTGTCGCGGCCCCAGTGATAGAACATGAGGTCGATCTGGTGGTTGAGGCCTACATTGCTGCCGTGTTCCGCGTGGCATGACATCGCGAAGTGGCTCATGAAGCGTGCGCGATTCGCTCGCTCGTTGGTTTGATTGAGTACCCACCAATAGAGTTCGTCGCGGTTGGCAAATAACTGTAGGGCTTCTACTTCACCCGGCATGTAGACAAGCTCTGCGCCATCGGCCATCACGATGCGCAGGATATCGCTGGCGACATAGCCACCGATGTCCAAGGTGCGCAATGCGTAGCCTTCATGTAGAGGGCTGGAGCGGCGCAGCTGCTCGAGCGTTACTGGCCAGGTGATTTCCCCGCCCAGTGCGGCAGCCGCCCGCAAGCTGCTTTTTGCCAGCTCGCTGCCTGGATTGTCGGCGCAAACCTCCATCACCTTGGCCATGAAATTTGTTTTGGCCAGCACCCTGAAATCATCGGCGTGTTGGCTCCAGAACGCCTCCAGGCGCTGTTGGAATACGTTGCTGAAGTCGATGGCCCAGAAGTCTTCAAGTACCTTCCGAGGTGCGATTGGGATCTCGTTGGAGGCATCAAACACTTCAATGTTGGGGCCGTCCTTGTAAAAACCCGTGTAATCACTCAGCAAGTCGGCGCTGTCCTGATCATTCACGTCGAAACGTTGCATGACCAGTTGCGGCAAGGTCAGCGACTGGGTCGGGCGCTCGTAGTGTGCCCAGCCGCTGTACGTCGCGGCGCTCACGGCTCGGGTGAAACGGTTGAAATAGACGTGGTCGGGGTCGAGCGTGCCCTGGTCATATTTGTTCAGGATGGCCTGTGCCGTTTCTCTCGCCATCTGACGCATGTCAGGGCATGCGCCGACCAACGGTTCGGCGAGAGCTCTCAATTGCTGTTGATCGGCGTGCTGCTGTTCAGGCGTAGTCATGAGCCTCTCCTGCGGTCGATGAGGGAGCACGCAGGATGGGCAGTTCGGCACGATGCTGGTGTTAGATATCGCTGTGCAGGGCGCGCAGGCAGCGCACTCTTTACTTAATATTTCTCAATTGCAGGTGTATCGTATTCGCCCTTCACCGCCAGCCGTGCTGGCAGCTTGATTGCGCAGAACACGAGGTACCCGCACCGATGTCTTTCACCCGTCGACAAATGCTCAAGGGCCTCACCGGCCTGGTTGTGGTTGGCCTGGGCGCCGGTGGCGCGGCGCGTTACTGGCTGGGCAAGGTAGAAGACGACAATGCCGGGCATGACTACGAGCTGATTGCCGCGCCCCTGGACGTCGAGTTGGTGCCGGGCTTCAAGACCGAGGCCTGGGCCTTTGGCCCCTCGGCGCCGGGCACCGAGCTGCGTGTGCGCCAGGGTACCTGGCTGCGGGTGCGCTTCATCAACCACCTGCCGGTGGAAACCACCATCCACTGGCATGGCATTCGCCTGCCGCTGGAAATGGACGGCGTGCCTTACGTCTCGCAGTTGCCGGTAAAGCCAGGCGAGTACTTCGACTACAAGTTTCGCGTGCCGGATGCAGGCAGCTACTGGTATCACCCCCATGTCAGCAGCTCCGAGGAGCTTGGGCGTGGGCTGGTCGGCCCGCTGATCGTCGAGGAGCGCGAACCGACCGGGTTCAAGCACGAGCGCACCCTGAGCCTGAAGAACTGGCACGTGGACGAGCAGGGCGCGTGGCTGCCGTTCAGCATCCCCCGCGAGGCTGCGCGTAACGGCACCGCCGGGCGGCTGATCACAATCAATGGCCAGGCCGACTCGGTAACCGAACTGCCGGCCGGTCAGGTGGTGCGCGTGCGCCTGCTGAACCTGGACAACACCTGGACGTACCGTCTCAACCTCAAAGGCAACTGCGAGGCGAAAATCTATGCCCTCGACGGCAACCCCGTGACCCCAAGGCCACTCGATGATGAATACTGGCTTGGTCCTGGCATGCGCATCTGTCTGGCCATTCGCATTCCTGAGGTGGGTGAAGAAATTTCCCTGCGCGACGGTTTTGTGCGCCTGGGCACGCTGCGCTCGGTGGCCAGCGGCGAAGCGCCAGGCGAGTGGCCCAAGGCCTTGCCGGCGAACCCCATCGCCGAGCCGGACCTGGAGAATGCCGAAAAGCTCAACTTCAATTTCGAATGGGCGGCGAGCGTCTCGGTCACCAGCGACCCGGACAAACCGTCGAGCATGTGGCAGATCAACGGCCAGGCGTGGGACATTACCGACAAGACCTGCGCCGACAGGCCGATCGCCACGCTGAAGAAGGGCAACAGCTACATCTTCGAGCTGAAGAACATGACCCAGTACCAGCACCCGATTCACCTGCATGGCATGAGCTTCAAGGTGATCGGCTCCAATCGCCGCCAGATCGCCGAGCCTTACTTTACCGACACCTACCTGTTAGGCAAGAACGAGCGAGCCCAGGTGGCGCTGGTCGCGGATAACCCCGGTACGTGGATGTTTCACTGCCACGTCATCGACCACATGGAAACCGGCCTGATGGCCGCGATCGCGGTGGTTTGATGCGTCCGCAGATCATCGACCGCAGTCGCGATCAGGAATTCATGCGCCTGGCCCTGGCCCTGGCCGCCGAGGGTGCAGCCATGGGCGAGGTGCCGGTGGGGGCGGTGCTGGTGCAGCATGGCCAGGTGATCGGCCAGGGGTTCAACCGGCCGATCGTCGACAGCGACCCCAGCGCCCATGCCGAAATGGTGGCCATTCGCGCGGCGGCCCAGGCCGCCAGCAACTACCGGCTGCCGGGTAGCACCCTGTACGTGACCCTGGAGCCGTGCAGCATGTGCGCAGGGCTGATCGTGCATTCTCGGGTGGCGAGGGTGGTGTTCGGGGCCTTGGAGCCCAAGGCGGGGATCGTGCAGAGCCAGGGGCAGTTCTTCGGCCAGGGCTTTCTCAACCATCGGGTGATGGTGGAGGGCGGGGTGCTGGCGGAGGAGTGTGGGCAGATCCTGAGTGACTTCTTCAAGGCTCGGCGAGCCAGGAATTAACCTGTAGCGGCCCTTTCGCGGGTGAACCTGCTCCCACAGAGATAGCACGGCTCTCAAAACCTGTGCAGTCCCTGTAGGAGCGGGTTTACCCGCGAAAAGGCCGCTACAGCCTCACATCGGCGGCGACTGATCCGCCGGCTTGTCCTTGTTCACCCCGGGCACATGCAGGTTGCCCTCGGCCACCTGGCCCTCGAGCTGCGGTTGGGTCACCCAGGTGAGGATGTCGTAGTAGCGACGGATGTTGGCCACGAAGTGCACCGGTTCGCCACCACGGGCATAGCCGTATTTGGTCTGCCGGTACCACTGTTTCTGGGCCAGCCGGGGCAGCATCTTCTTCACGTCCAGCCACTTGTTCGGGTTGAGCTTTTCTCGCTTGGCCAAGGTGCGGGCGTCTTCCAGGTGGCCGGTGCCGACGTTGTAGGCGGCCAGGGCGAACCAGGTGCGGTCAGGCTCCTGGATGCTGTCGTCGAGCTCCTCCTTGATCTTCATGAAGTACTTGGCACCACCCTGGATACTCTGCTTCGGGTCCAGGCGGTTGGACACGCCCATGGCCTGGGCGGTGCGCTGGGTCAGCATCATCAGGCCGCGCACGCCAGTCTTGGAGGTGACTTCCGGCTGCCACATCGACTCCTGGTAGCCGATGGCTGCAAGCAGGCGCCAGTCGACCTGTTCGACCTTGGCGTAGCTCTTGAAGTGCTTCTCGTACTTGGGCAGGCGCTGTTGCAGGTGCTGAGCGAAGGTGTAGGCCCCCACATAACCCAATACGTCGACATGGCCGTAATAACGGTCTTTCAGGCGCTGCAAGGTACCGTTTTTCTGCGCCTTGTCGAGAAATTCGTTGATCTCGTTGAGCAGGCTGTTGTCATCCCCCGCAGCCACTGCCCAGCGCTGGTCGCGGGTGTCGCCCAGGTCGAAGGCGACCCGCACGTTGGGGAAGTAGACCTGGTTCATCGCCAGTTCATTGGAGTCGACCAGAGTCAGGTCGATCTGACCTTCATCGACCATGCGCAGCAGGTCGACCACCTCGACGGCGTCGGACTCTTCGTACTGCAGACCTGGGTACTGTTTCTTCAGCTCGGCCAGTTGGTCGGCGTGGCTGCTGCCCTTGAGTACCATGATCTTCTTGCCGACCAGGCCCTTGGCATCGGTGGGGCGGGGGCGGCCGTTGCGGTAGATGACCTGCGGGGTCACTTCCAGGTAAGGGTGCGAGTACCTGACCTGGGCTTTGCGCCGGTCGCTACTGACCAGGCCGGCAGCTGCCAGCACCGGGCCGGAAGGTTTGCCGAGCGAGTCGTACAGTTCGTCGAGGTTGTCGGCGGTCTCGATCTGCAGCTTCACGCCGAGATCGTCGGCGAAATGCTGGACCAGTTCGTACTCGAAGCCGGTTTCGCCGTTGCGGTCCTGGAAGTAGGTGGCCGGGCTGTTGCGGGTGATGACGCGCAGCACGCCGTCCTCCTTCACGCGCTCGAGGGTGCTGGGTTTTTCAACGCAGGCACCGAGCAGCAGAAAGAGTCCGGTTGCGATTAGCCATCTGGCGCAACGTTGGCGCAAAGCAGTGTGGGCGAACATAGGTTGCAGTATACGCAAAGGACCGGCCCAGCCATATCTCGACAACAGATAGCTTGTCTGGTAGCGGGTTGTGTGGTGGGGCATGCCTATAGAGAGTCGGTACCCGTTAGATCGAGCGCCGCCC